>NZ_CP078138.1:6167500-6342245 GCF_019212185.1 Pseudomonas fluorescens | reverse complement strand
GAGGTTCAAAAGGAGTCATTGGCGAAAAGGGCGGGCATTTTAACAGGAAGCAAGGATTCTGCCGCCTCTCTCCGACTTGTGACGTAGCACTCGATCTAAATTTGCCGGTTTTGTTACTTTCGCGCAGGATGCGTGCTGGATTTGCGGCTAATGTTCGATCCGAAGCGCTACGTACGTTTGGTATTCGTTGGCATTGGCCATTGCTCCAACGCGCGTCATATTCCAGTTGCCACCCTCTTTGCAGAGTCTAGGGAGCTAGCTTGTCTACGCCTGTCGAACCCTTGCGCTTGCTGCTGCTGGCTGAAGAGCCTGCATGGGCGGCGTTGTTGCGCGAGTGTCTGGCCCCCATGGGGAGCTCGGCTGTATTGATTAGTGCGCCGACCTGGGAGTCGGTGAGCAGTCTGTTTACCGACAACCGCAGCGCGGTACTGCTGACCGTTCCTTCCCTGCAACCGGAGCCGGGTCGGTGCAATCTGCCCACTGTCCTGTTGCTCGAACAGGAACCTGTTGCGACGCCCGACGGTGTCAGCGACTGGCTGGTTAGCGATCTCCTCGACAGCAATGTCCTGCGCCGTTGCCTGCGTCATGTGCGTGAGCGCGGGCTGCTGGAAAACACCTTGCAACGCCTGGCCGAACAGGACCCGCTTACCGGCATCGCCAATCGCCAGGGCTTTCAGACGTTGCTGGCCGCACGCCTGGCGGAAAACGAAGGGCGTGGCCTGGCGCTTGGGCACCTTGACCTCGATAACTTCCGGTACGCCAACGATGCCCTCGGCCATCAGGCCGGCGATCGCCTGATTCTGCAAGTCGTCTCGCGGCTCAAGAGCCAACTGGAGGCCGGCGATCAGTTGGCACGCTTGGGCAGCGACGAATTTGCCTTGTTGATCGATACCCGGCGCGCGCCGCAGCGGGCCGAGTGGATGGCCGAACGCATCACGGAAGTGCTGTCCGAACCTTATTGGGTGGATGGCGAGAGCCTGCTGCTCGGCGCCAGCCTGGGCATCGCCCATGCGCGGGCCCAGGCCGGCGCCGACCCGCTGATGTGGCATGCGCACATAGCCATGCAGCAGGCGAAGAGCACCCAGGGTTGCACCTTTCATATTTTCAACGAGCGGATCAATCGCAACGCCCGCAGCATGGCCGATTTGGAAAGCGAGTTGCGCCGCGCCTTGCGTCGGGATGAACTGGAACTGCACTACCAGCCGCGCCTGGACCTGCACGACGGACAAATTGTCGGCCTGGAGGCCCTAGTGCGTTGGCGGCATGCCGAGCGCGGCCTGCTACCACCCAGTGAGTTCGTGCCGCTGGCCGAGCAGAGCGGGCTGATCGTGCCGCTGGGTTACTGGGTGATCTCCCGGGCATTGCGCGACATGCAGGCGCTGCGCGAACGTGGCCTGCCGCCGTTGCACATGGCGGTGAACCTGTCGTTCCGCCAGTTCCAGGACAGCCAACTGTTGTCGACCTTGAGCCGGCTGATTGCCGAGCGTGGAGTCGATGCGCAATGGCTGGAGTTCGAACTCACTGAAACCGCTGTGATGCGCCGCAGTGACCTGGTGCAGCAGACCATGGATGCCCTGGGGCGGCTGGGGGTGCGTTTTTCCCTCGACGACTTCGGCACCGGATTTTCTTCGTTCGTGCACCTCAACAGCCTGCCGATCGCCCTGTTGAAGATCGACAAGAGTTTTGTCGGCGGCATGGAGTTGCGTGAAGAAAACCGCAAGTTGGTGCATGCGATGATCAACCTGGCGCATAACCTTCATCTGCAGGTGGTCGCCGAAGGTGTGGAAACCCCGGAGCAGCTCGCCTTGCTGCGCGGGTTCGGTTGCGATCAGGTACAGGGTTACCTGATCAGCAAACCGTTGCCACTCGCGGAACTGGTGGAGTATTTGACGTTCGGCAGCAGCCAGCAGGCGCTGGTCGAACGGGTCTAGTCCGCCTGAGTCATCCTGAAACCGGCCTGGACTGACGGCTCCTGGCGGATCATCCGTTGCATCTTCCACTCGAATGCCAGGGTCAGGCTGACAGCCGCGCAGGCCAGGCCCAGCGCCAGCCCCCACCAGACGCCGGTAGGCCCCCAGGCGAGATGAAACGCCATCCACCAGGCCGCCGGTGCACCAATCAGCCAGTAGCAACCCAGACCCACGAGAAAGGTGGTCTTGGCGTCCTTCAGCCCGCGGATGCAGCCCATGGCGATGGTTTGTACGCCATCGAACAGCTCGAACCATGCGGCCACCGCAAGAAGGCTCACTGCCAGGGCGATCACTTGGGCAAACGCCGGGTCGTCGTGATCGAGGAACAAGCCCACCAGTTGATTCGGCAGCAGCCAGAACACCATGGCGAAACCCAGCATCAGCAACGCGCCAAAGCCAATGCCGACCCGCCCGGCCAGGCGCGCGTCGAGCAATTGCCCTGCGCCATAGTGCTGGCCGATGCGCATGGTGATCGCATAAGACATGCCTGCGGGCACCATGAATGCCACCGAAACAATTTGCAGGGCGATCTGATGGGCGCCGAGCTGGGTACTGCCCATGGTGCCCATGCACAAGGCTGCGAAGGCGAACAGGCCGACCTCCACCGCATAAGTGCCGCCAATAGGCAGGCCCAGGCGCCACAGCTCGCGCAGGTACTGGCCATTGAGCCGTGACAGGCCCTTGCGCAACGGATAGGCCGCGTACGCCGGATGCCGATGAATGTGCCAAGCCAGGCCCAACGCCATGCAGCTGGCAACGATAGCGGTGACCAGGCCGATGCCCACCAAGCCCATTTTCGGCAGGCCGAACATCCCGGTTATCAGCGCGTAGTTCAGTACAAAGTTGGCCACGGTGCCGATCACGCTGATCACCATCACCGGAGCTGCCCGGCCAATGGCGCTGGTGAAGCCGCGCAATGCCATGAACGTCAGGTAACCGGGCAGGGCGAATGGCAGGATCGTCAGGAACTGGCCGGCCATGGTGACGTTGCTTTCGGTTTGCCCGAACAGCAACAACACCGGCTTGAGGTTCCACAGCAGCAGGCCTGCCACCACGGCCATCAGGCACGCCAGCCAGATCCCGGCCTGGGTCAGCCGTGCGGCACCGATGATGTCACCCGCACCGTGACGGATTGATACCAGGGTGCCGACAGCGGCAATCACGCCGATACAGAAAATCGACACGAACGAGTAACTCGCTGCGCCCAGACCACCCCCTGCCAGCGCTTCGGGGCTGATTTTGGCCATCATCAGGGTGTCGGTGAGGACCATCAGCATGTGCGCCAACTGCGAGGCAATCAACGGCCCCGCCAGCCGCATGATGGCTCGCAGTTCGGTACGTGCTGGATGCTGCATGATCATCACGCTCGTCTTCCATGAAGGGGTGGGAGCCGATGATTTTCGGCGCTTGCAGGCAATTGCACAAAAGGATAAAAACGATTGCTCGCATGATTAAAACTCATGCTGTTTATCGGGCTCGCCGTCTGCGCTATAGGAATTTTCCTGATGTCTCGTCGTCTTCCTCCGCTTTATGCCCTGCGCGCCTTCGAGGCTGCGGCGCGTCACAGCTCGTTCACCCGTGCGGCCGAGGAGTTGTCCATTACTCAAAGCGCGGTGAGCCGGCACATTCGTACGCTGGAAGAGCATTTTGCCTGCCGATTGTTTCTGCGCAGTGGACGTCATTTGCAATTGACTGAATCCGCTCGGCTATTGCTGCCTGGCGTGCGCGAAGGGTTTGGCGCGCTGGAACGCGCCTGTAACACCTTGCGCGCCGAAGACGACATCCTGCGCATGAAAGCCCCTTCGACCCTGACCATGCGCTGGCTGCTGGCGCGTCTGAGTCGGTTTCGCCACCTGCAGCCTGGCAATGAGGTGCAGTTGACCAGCGCCTGGATGGACGTCGATTCGGTGGACTTCAATCACGAACCGTTCGATTGCGCAGTCTTGCTCAGTAATGGGCATTTCCCCCCTGACTGGGAGGCCAGCTTGTTGTTTCCCGAATTGTTGATTCCGGTGGGTGCGCCGAATCTGCTCAACGATCAGCCCTGGGATGTCGAGCGCCTGATCGACGCTGAACTGCTCCACCCCACGCCCGATCGCCGTGACTGGCGCAGTTGGCTGGAGCGCATGGGGCTGTCCGAACAGGTATCGCTAAGGGGTGGGCAGGTGTTCGATACCCTGGAGTTGGGGATGATTGCTGCGGCGCGGGGGTATGGCGTGTCGATGGGCGATCTGTTGATGGTGGCCGAGGATGTGGCGCAAGGGCGTCTCAGCCTGCCCTGGCCGACCACCGTGGCGAGTGGCTTGAATTACTACCTGGTATGGCCAAAGACTCGTCCGGGCGGAGAGCGCCTGCGTCGACTCAGTGATTTTCTGCAGGCCGAGGTAGCCGCGATGGAGCTGCCGAACGTCGAGCGTCTCGATCACTGATTCGCTGGTCGGTATTGCAGCGCTTCGGCCAGGTGCTCGCGGCTGATGGTGTCGGCTTGCTCAAGGTCCGCCAGAGTCCGCGACACCTTGAGCAGCCGGTGCGCAGCCCTCAGCGACAAGGTCAACCGCTCGCAGGCGTTTTCCAGCCAGCTTTCGTCAGTTGTGGATAACTTGCAGTGGCTTTTCAGGCCCGGCAGATCGAGAAAGGCATTGGCGCAGCCTTGGCGCTGCTGTTGGATTTCACGGGCCTGGGCGACCCGCTCGGCGGCGCTCGCGCTGCTGTCACCGGGCGCTACGGCAGGGTTTAGCGCGGTCGCCTCGCGGGCGACGGTCAGGTGCAAATCGATGCGGTCGAGCAAAGGGCCGGAGAGTTTGTTGCGGTAGCGCTGGACCATATCGGGCGTGCAGGAACAGCGGCCGCTGGGCTCGCCGAGATAACCGCAGGGACAGGGATTCATCGCTGCGACCAATTGGAAGCGTGCCGGAAATCGTACGCGGTCGCGGGCTCGAGAAATCACAATGTACCCGGATTCCATGGGCTCGCGCAGGACCTCCAGAACCTTGCGATCGAACTCCGGAAGCTCGTCCAGAAACAGTACACCGTGATGGGCCAAGGTAATTTCCCCGGGCTGGGGCTTAGAGCTGCCGCCCACCAGCGCCGGTCCGGAAGCCGAGTGGTGCGGTTGTCGAAAAGGCCGCTGCGGCCAATGGCTCAAGGGCATGCAGCTGGCAACTGACTGGATTGCCGCGACCTCCAGTGCCTCGCCTTCGGTCAGGGGTGGCAGCAGCCCCGGCAGACGACTGGCCAGCAAGGTCTTCCCGGTGCCTGGCGGTCCACAGAACAACAGGTTATGTGCACCTGCCGCCGCAACCAGCAGGGCCCGCTTGGCGCCGGCCTGGCCTTGTACTTCGCTGAGGTCGGGATAGGGTTTGCTGGCATGCAGCAAGCCATCGGAGGCATAAGGTTCGATGGGCGTGTGCCCGTTGAAATGCGCCACCGCCTCGAGCAGGTGATGCACCGCGATCACCTTCAGTCCGGAAGCCAGGCATGCTTCCTCGGCATTGGCCCAGGGCACCACCAGGCTGCGTCCGGCCTGACGCGCCGCGAGTGCCGCCGGGAGCACACCGCGAACCGCCCGGACCTCGCCGGACAACGCCAGCTCACCCAGGCACTCGACGTCATCCAGGTTCAGGGTCGGGACTTGCACACTGGCAGAGAGGATCCCCAGGGCAATCGCCAGATCGAACCGGCCGCCGTCCTTGGGCAGGTCGGCGGGTGCGAGATTCAGGGTGATGCGCCGTGCGGGAAATTGCAGTCCGGAATTGATGATCGCACTGCGCACCCGGTCCTTGCTTTCCTTCACCGCCGCTTCGGGCAAGCCGACCATCGTCAGCGACGGCAAGCCATTGGCCAGATGCACTTCAACAGTAACGGCAGGCGCCTCGACACCGACCTGGGCGCGGCTGTGGACGATGGATAGGGACATGATCATTCCTTGAACGAGAGAGCCGCTTCCTGCGGTTGTTCAAGGGTAGATGGGCAATGGTGTTTTAGCGCCCGGTGGCGGGCGCGAAACCTTCGCAGAATATTGCAGGTAGAGGTATTACTCGGCGTTCGGATTGAGTCTGGCTTCGAGCTCCGCCACTTTCGCTTCAAGACTCTCCAGCCGCGCCCGGGTGCGCGCCAGCACGACCATCTGGCTGTCGAACTCTTCCCGGCTTACCAGGTCCAGCTTGCTGAAGCCGCTTTGCAGCAGGGCTTTGAACTGGCTTTCGATTTCGCTTTTCGGCAACGGCGTATCGCCGCTGAACAGGCGGGAGGCATGGCCGCTGAGGGCGTCGAGCAGGTCTTTGGGTGCAAGCATGGGAGAGAGGTCCTTAAAACGGATGGCGGGCAGTGTAACACGCAGCTTCGTGGCTCATTGATGCGGCTGCCTGCGCACGCTTTTCGCGCATTCTGCCGTCCGTCGGCGCACCGTTATTGTGCGTAACGCCAGTCCGAATCCTGCGTATTCGCGGGCTTTGACGGTTAAGAGATTGAAATCACGCGCTTTTCAGGACATGGCAAGCTTTCTGCTAAGACCACTGTGACCCCTGCACTGATGCAGTCGCTGTGACGAACGCAGTGCGGCAGGCGAAACGGGGAGTTTCGCCGGCAGCGGTTAACTGGTGTCAGTCGGGCGGGTACGGCCGACGATGCGTTACAAAGCCAGGCACTGCGCTTAGACTTGAGTCGGGTTTGTTTTCCTGGGGCAAGTCCACCTATTCGGGAGAGAGTTTTCATGAAGCTAGTCACTGCCATCATCAAGCCGTTCAAATTGGATGACGTACGCGAGTCGTTGTCAGAGATCGGCGTGCAGGGCATTACCGTCACTGAGGTCAAAGGCTTCGGTCGGCAGAAGGGTCACACCGAGCTGTATCGCGGCGCGGAATACGTGGTCGATTTCCTGCCCAAGGTGAAGATCGATGTCGCCATTGACGACAAGGATCTTGATCGGGTTATCGAGGCGATAACCAAGGCGGCCAACACCGGCAAGATTGGTGACGGCAAGATCTTCGTGGTCAATCTGGAACAGGCGATTCGCATCCGTACCGGCGAAACCGATACCGACGCAATCTAAGCCGCCACAAACCCAACGCCCCAGGAGAAAACAATATGACTCTGCGTAAATTCGCAGGGCTAGGAGCCCTGTTGTCCATCGTAATGCCCAGCCTGGCCATGGCGGCAGACGAAGTGGCGGCCCCAGTCCTCAACTCCGGCGACACTGCATGGATGTTGACCTCGACAGCCCTCGTGCTGTTCATGACCATTCCCGGCCTGGCTTTGTTCTACGCCGGTATGGTGCGCTCGAAAAACGTTCTTTCCGTGATGATGCAGTGCTTCGCCATTACCGGGTTGATCAGTGTTCTGTGGGTCATTTATGGCTACAGCATCGCGTTCGATACCACGGGTATGGAGCAGGGCGTCGTCAACTTCAACTCGTTCTTTGGCGGCATGGGCAAGGCGTTTCTCGCCGGTGTCACACCAGCGAGTCTGACTGGCCCGGCGGCGCTGTTCCCCGAGGCGGTATTCATCACCTTCCAGATGACCTTCGCGATCATCACTCCGGCGCTGATCGTCGGTGCTTTCGCCGAGCGCATGAAATTCTCCGCGATGCTGGTCTTCATGGGTATCTGGTTCACCCTGGTCTACGCACCTATTGCGCACATGGTCTGGTCCGGCAACGGCGGCCTGATGTGGGACTGGGGCGTGCTGGACTTCGCTGGCGGCACTGTAGTGCACATCAACGCCGGTATCGCTGGTCTGGTTTGCTGCCTGGTGCTGGGCAAGCGTAAAGGCTTCCCGACCACGCCGATGGCTCCGCATAACCTGGGTTACACCCTGATGGGCGCGGCCATGCTGTGGGTCGGCTGGTTTGGTTTCAACGCCGGTTCCGCCGCTGCGGCCAACGGCACTGCGGGCATGGCGATGCTGGTCACCCAGATCGCAACCGCTGCTGCAGCCCTGGGCTGGATGCTGGCCGAGTGGTTGACCCATGGTAAGCCAAGCGCACTGGGCATTGCCTCGGGCGTGGTAGCCGGCCTGGTAGCGATTACTCCAGCGGCAGGCACCGTGGGCCCAATGGGCGCTCTGGTGATCGGTCTGTCGGCGGGCGTGGTGTGCTTCTTCTGCGCCACCACCCTGAAACGCAAAATGGGTTACGACGATTCCCTCGACGCCTTCGGCGTGCACGGTATCGGCGGCATCCTCGGCGCGATCCTGACCGGTGTCTTCGCAGCACCGGCCCTGGGCGGTTTCGGCACTGTGACTGACATCGCCGCACAAGTCTGGATTCAGTGCAAAGGCGTAGGTTTCACGGTGATCTACACCGGTATCGTTACCTACATCATCCTCAAGGTGCTGGATGCCGTCATGGGTCTGCGTGTCACCGAGGAGGAAGAGGCAGTCGGCCTGGACCTGGCTCAACACAACGAGCGCGGCTACAACTTGTAAGCTGGCGCCCGAAAAAACTTGCCCGGCTTGCCGGGCATTTTTTTGTCCGGAATATTTCACTGCAGAGCTGGCTGAAAGGATTTTTCCTGGACCTTTACCGGGGTTTCTACTGCAGGTTTTTGTAGGGGCGATGGCTTACAGCAACGAAGGAATATTAGGGTCTTTGTTTTTTTCCAGAGCGCGCTAGAATGCGCCCCGAACGTGCGGAGAACTGTATGTGGCAACAGACTCTGATAACCCTGCGGGCCAGGCCTCGGGGCTTTCATCTGGTAACGGACGAGTTACTCGCCGGCTTGCCTGAACTCAAGGCATTCCGGGTCGGTCTGGTGCATTTGTGGCTGCAGCATACCTCGGCGTCGTTGACCATCAACGAGAATGCCGATCTGGCGGTCCGTCGCGACTTCGAACGGTTCTTCAATCGGCTGATCCCACAAGGCGCAGCCGGCTATGAGCATAACGACGAAGGCCTGGACGACCTCCCGGCGCACTTCAAGGCCAGTTTGCTAGGCTGTCAGTTGAGTTTGCCCATCACGGCAGGCCGATTGGCGTTAGGCAGCTGGCAAGGTGTTTATCTGGGCGAGCACCGCGATCATGGCGGTGCTCGCAAAGTCCTCGTCACCCTGCACGGTGAAGGGGCATAACCACTGGTTACCGGTGGATGTTGAATTTTTTCTGGCAGTCGTCGACAGGCGACCAGGCTGGGCTATAACTAATCTGCTTTTCGCAAGTCATGAGGTAGAACATGAGCGACGATGATCTGGAAAACGACGACCTCGAAGTAGGCGACGAAGACGAGACCGAAGAAGGCCTTGAAGCGGCAGCCGAAGACGTTGCCGACGACGATGGCGGTGATGACACGCCGGCCCCGACCGCCAAGGGCAAGGCCAAGGCTGCGGTGTCGGTAGACGAGCTGCCGAGTGTCGAAGCCAAGAACAAAGAGCGTGATGCTCTGGCCCGCGCGATGGAAGAGTTCCTGGCCAAAGGTGGCAAGGTTCAGGAAGTCGAGGCCAACGTGGTGGCGGATCCGCCAAAGAAGCCTGATAACAAGTACGGCAGCCGTCCTATCTAAGGACTGCTCCTTGCTTGCTGAAAAAGCCCGCCGTCGCTGCGGGCTTTTTCATGGCTCAAGCAAAACCTCGGGTCAGACCGCGCCGCTGTTCCAACGGGCGAGCAACGCCGGCAGTTCGGTCAGGCTGCGAATCTGCGCATCTGGCAAGCGATCCGCTTCCCAGATCTTGCCCGTCGGGTTGAACCAGATCGCGCGCAATCCTGCCTGCTGTGCCCCGGCAATGTCGTCGCCGGGATGATCGCCGATATGCACGGCCGTGCCTGGCGTGGCACCGCCGCGCTGAAGGGCCTCGTGGAACAGTCGAGCATCGGGCTTGGCGATGCCGATGTCTTCGGCGCACAAGGCAAATTTGAAGTAGTCCGCCAGCCCCAGGCGGCGCACGTCGGCATTGCCGTTGGTGACCACGCCGAGTGCGTAGTGGTTGCCGAGGATTTCCAGAGTTGGCGCCACGTCAGGGAAAATCTGCAGTTGATGGCGTGCGTGCAGGAACACTTCAAAGGCCTGGTCGGCCAATTCGTTGGCCTGCACCTGCGCGTAGCCGGCTTCTTCCAGTGCATGAAACAACACTCGGCGACGCAGTGCGCTGATGCGGTGTTTGAGCTGTGGCTCGCGCGTCAGTACCCGCTCGCGAATCGCATGCAGATGTTCGATCGGCAGGGCACCGAGCACCGGTGTATGTTCGGCCAGCCACTCACGCAAGGTGGCTTCCGCGCTGACGATGACCGGGGCGGTATCCCACAGGGTGTCGTCGAGGTCGAAGGTGATCAGTTGCACGGTCATTGTTCGTCGCCCTTGATGCGTTTGGCCCGTGGGTGGGCATTGTCGTAGACCGCGGCCAGGTGCTGGAAGTCCAGGTGGGTGTAGATCTGCGTGGTCTTGATATCTGAGTGACCGAGCAGCTCCTGGACGGCCCGCAGGTCTTGGGAAGACTCCAGCACATGGCTGGCGAAAGAGTGCCGGAGCATGTGCGGGTGCAGGTTTTGCCCCAGCTCGCGCTCGCCGGCGGCCTTGACCCTTGCCTGCACTGCACGCGGCCCCAGCCGCTGGCCTCTTTGGCCGATAAAAACCGCATCGTCTGTCGGATTGGCCAGTGCACGCAGGGGCAGCCACGCCTCAAGCGCCTCGCGCGCCTTACTGCCGATTGGCAGCACGCGGGTCTTGCTGCCCTTGCCGAGTACTTGCACCAGGCCATCGGCGAGGTCGAGTTGGTCGAGATTGAGGCTGGTCAACTCCGACAGGCGCAGGCCCGAGGAGTAGAACAGCTCAAGAATGGCCTGGTCGCGGCGCGCCAGGAAGTCATCCTCGACTGCGCCCTCGAGCAGTTGCAGGGCGCGGTCGGTGTCGAGGGTCTTGGGCAATCGCCGTTCGCCCTTGGGCGGCGCGAGACCGTTGGCCGGATCGTGATCGCACAAACCTTCGCGATTCAAATAATGGTAAAGCCCGCGCACCGCCGAGAGCAGCCGCGCCAGACTCCGTGAGGATTGGCCCTGGGCGTGTAGCCGTGCGACCAGGCTGCGCAGACGCTGAATGTCCAGCGCGCTCCAGGAGTCGATCTGCTGTTTTTCGCAGTGCGCGAGGACTTTGTTCAAGTCGCGACGATAGGCTTGCAGCGTATGGGGCGACACTTGACGCTCACTGCGCAAGTGCTCGCAGTAGGCGTCCAGTTGTCGTTCCATGGTCAGCGTACCGAGCGCAGGGTGCTGTTGACCCGTGGCAATACGCGCCCCATGACTTCAGCGATGTAGCTGAGAAACAGGGTGCCGACCGAGCTTTTGTAATGTTGTGGATCGCGGCTGGCGATCGCCAGCACGCCATGCAGGCCCAGATGACTGATACCCACCACGGCGGTGGAGCCGATCTGCTGGCGTTGGTCCTCGCCGAACAGGAAGTCCAACTCATGTTCACGCAGGCTGCCACTGACGCTTTTGCCTTCGGCCAGTAAACCGCCGATGGCTTTCTGTGCTTCGCTGGCGCTGACCCAGCGACCGACCGGCAACGGCTCGTCGCTGAACAGGATGAGGCTGACAAAGGGCACCTGGAAATCCTGGCGCAAGCTGTCTTCGACGCTCATGACCACATCGTCGAGGCTGCTGGCATCCATCAAGGCGAGGATCAGGCGGCGGGTTTTGTCGAACAGGCGATCGTTGTCGCGGGCGATGTCCATCAACTGCGAAAGGCGATGACGCATTTCGATGTTGCGCTCGCGGAGGATCTTCATCTGCCGTTCCACCAGCGAGACGGTGTCGCCACGCTGGTGCGGAATGCGCAGGGCGGGGAGCAGTTCTTCGTGCTCGACGAAGAAATCCGGATGAGCCTCCAGGTACGCGGCAATCGCCGCCGCCTCAAGGCTTTCGGAAGGGGATTCGTCGGGCTGTGGGGCTGGAACCTGAGGCTGATCAGTCATGGATTTGGCTCACTCAAAGACGCACTTGTCCTTCATATACGCGCACTGCCGGACCGGTCATCAGCACCGGTTGGCCAGGGCCTGCCCATTCAATGGAGAGGCGCCCGCCAGGCAGGTCGATCAATAGCGGCGAATCCATCCACCCCTGGCTGATCGCAGCCACGGCCGCGGCGCAAGCACCGGTACCGCAGGCTTGGGTCTCCCCGGCGCCACGCTCCCAGACGCGCAATTGCGCGCGGTGGCGGTCGATGACCTGGAGGAAACCGACATTGACTCGCGCCGGGAAGCGCGGGTGATGTTCGATCTTCGGCCCCAGTTCATGCACCGGTGCGTTGTTGATGTCGTTCACGCGCAACACGGCATGGGGATTACCCATGGATACCGCCGCCAGCTCTACGGTCTGACCATCGACGTCCAGTGGATAGCTAACAGCCTGCGCCTCGGCCTGGAACGGAATTTCCGCCGGCACCAGGCGCGGTGCGCCCATATTGACGCTGATCTGGCCGTCATTGCGTACATCGAGTTCGATGATCCCGCTTTTGGTCTCGACCCGAATCTGCCGTTTGGCGGTCAGGCGCTTGTCCAGCACGAATCGGGCAAAGCAGCGCGCGCCGTTGCCGCACTGTTCGACTTCGGAGCCGTCGGAATTGAAGATCCGATAACGGAAGTCCACGTCCGGATTGCTCGGCGCCTCGACGATCAGCAACTGGTCGAAGCCGATCCCGGTGTGCCGATCACCCCATTGCTTGGCGTGCTTGGGCAGAATGTGTGCGTGCTGGCTGACCAGGTCGAGAACCATGAAGTCGTTGCCCAGGCCGTGCATCTTGGTAAAACGCAGCAGCATGGGGTTACTCCGGCAGCAGGCTTTCGCCAGCAAACAACTCGGCTACCGTCTCGCGGCGACGCACTTCAAATGCCTGATCACCGTCCACCAGCACCTCGGCACTACGGCCGCGGGTGTTGTAGTTGGAGCTCATGACAAACCCGTAGGCACCGGCCGAATGCACGGCCAGCAGGTCGCCTTCTTCGAGCGCCAGTTGGCGGTCCTTGGCGAGGAAATCGCCGGTCTCGCAGATTGGACCAACGACATCGTAGGCACGTGCAGCGCTATCGCGCGGGCGCACGGCAGTGACGTCCATCCAGGCCTGGTACAGCGCCGGGCGGATCAGGTCGTTCATCGCCGCGTCGACGATGGCGAAATCCTTGTGTTCGGTGTGCTTGAGGTACTCGACCTGGGTCAACAGTACGCCGGCATTGGCCACGATAAAACGGCCCGGCTCGAACACCAGTGCCAGATCGCGACCATCGATACGCTCGCGAACCGCCTTGATGTAGTCGCCAGCCAATGGTGGCTCTTCATCGCGATAGCGCACGCCCAGACCGCCACCGAGGTCGATGTGACGCAGGTAGATGCCGCAGTCGCTCAGGCGATCGATCAAGCCCAGCAGGCGATCGAGGGCATCGATGAACGGTGGCAGAGTGGTCAGTTGCGAGCCGATGTGGCAATCGACGCCGACCACTTCCAGGTTGGGCAGTTGGGCGGCACGGATGTACACGTCTTCGGCATCGGCGATCGCGATGCCGAACTTGTTTTCTTTCAAACCGGTGGAAATGTACGGGTGGGTGCCGGCATCGACGTCCGGATTGACCCGCAGGGAGATCGGCGCGCGAACACCCAGCTCGGCAGCGACCACTTGCAGGCGTTCCAGTTCGTCGGTGGACTCGACGTTGAAGCAATGCACGCCGACTTCCAGGGCGCGGCGCATGTCGTCGCGGGTCTTGCCGACACCGGAGAACACGATCTTGTCAGCCTGGCCGCCTGCAGCCAGTACACGCTCCAGCTCGCCACGGGAGACGATGTCGAAACCGGCGCCCAGACGCGCCAGGACATTCAGAACACCCAGGTTGGAGTTGGCCTTGACCGCGAAGCAGATCAGGTGCGGCGTGCCTGCCAGCGCATCGGCATAGGCCAGGTACTGGGCCTCGATGTGCGCACGGGAGTAGACGTAGGTTGGCGTGCCAAAGCGCTCGGCGATGGCGGACAAGGCAACACCTTCCGCGAACAGCTCACCGTCACGGTAGTTAAAAGCGTCCATGATGTTCCCTTAGTAGGTGCTGTTGCTGTTGCTATGGTCGTGCGATTTCGCCTGCGACGACTTGGCCTGCTCATCTGCAGGCTTGCTGTCGTCAGGCAGATACAACGGACCTTTCTGGCCGCAGGCCGATAACAGGCAGGTAAAAGCGACGAGCGAAGTGAGCGCAGCAAGGGACGAGATCAGGCGCTTCATGGCGAAATCCTTGAAAATGCGTTAATTGCGCCGGAGTATACCGGCCACCCGGCACCTTGCCTATGCGACGGACAACCCGTCCGGCGGGGCTTTGTCCATCGCCGCTGATCATCCCGAGGGGCCCGGGTGGTTATTGTGCAAGCGGTTCCGGCGCTTGAACGGTATCCTTTGCAATCGCCCCGGCGCGTCCGTATCTTGCGGCGCTTGAGCGCAAGTAGACACTTTTCGAGGTTGCCGCAATGAGTTTGACTGAAGCCCGTTTCCACGATCTGGTCGATGCTACCCAGGAGAAACTGGAGGATATTTTCGACGACAGCGAGCTGGACATTGACCTGGAAAGCTCGGCTGGCGTGTTGACCGTCAAGTTTGAGAACGGCAGCCAGTTGATTTTCAGTCGCCAGGAGCCGCTGCGCCAGCTGTGGTTGGCGGCCGTATCCGGCGGCTTCCATTTCGACTACGACGAAGAAAGCGAGCGTTGGATGTGCGACAAGAGCGAAGAGCAACTGGGTGAAATGCTCGAGCGCATCGTCAAGCAGCAGGCGGATGTCGACCTCGAATTCGAAGGCCTTTGAGGTCGTGACTCAGACCGCCCCGGTTCGCCCGCCCAAGCCGCTGTACAGCAATGTCAGCCCGGCCGTGCCGTCGCCCTGCACCAGTGTCTGCCGACTCGACGAACTGAAAGTCTGCATCGGCTGCTTTCGCCACGTCGAAGACATTCGCGAGTGGCGTTCTGCTGATGACCAGCGACGTCGGGTGATTTGCCAGCAGGCGGCGCAACGCCGAAGTGCGAGCTGAGTCTGCCCGACCATGGCTTGTATATTTTTTGAGCTGTGATAGTGTCCGGTTACGCCTCAACTCATCGAGGCGCGTGAAAACCCCGCCTATTTTTTGGCGGGGTTTTGCTTTTTTCGTGCAGAAGAAAGGAGTCTGCCTGAATCATGACCGCACCTTCCATCACCCTTACCCGTCTGGACGTACAGCGTCTGGAACGCCTGATTGACGGCCTGGATGAAAAGCACCCGGGCGTGATTGCGCTGCAAACCGAACTGGATCGCGCCGAGACGCTGGTCGGTCACGATGAGGTGCCTGCCGATGTCGTCACCATGAATTCGCGGGTGCATTGCCGTGAAGAGAGTAGCGGCAAGGATTATCACCTGACCCTGGTTTATCCCAAGGATGCCAACGCCGACGAAGGCAAGATTTCCATTCTTGCGCCCGTGGGCAGCGCCTTGCTGGGCCTGAAAGTCGGCCAGCACATCGACTGGCCGGCACCGGCTGGCAAGACCCTGAAACTGACCCTGCTCGAAGTGGAAAGTCAGCCGGCCAACGGTGGCGCTTTTCCAGAGTGATCGGGCGCTAAACCTGTTCGAGCGCCTTGTTCAACGCGCGCTCCAGGTCTGCCTTGTATCGCAGATAAAGCTGACTTGAGCCTTGCCCGTCACCGGGCAGGCCGGACAGGTCGAGGTCGGTGATGTAGCACCGATAGGGTTGGACCTCACAACGCTGCTCGACAATTGCCTGCGCGACCACGGCAAACAACGCGTCGCCGTGCTCCACTTCGCTGAACTCTTGTTGATTGCAATACAGGGTGACCTGCACCTTCGTGGGGGCCGCTTTACCGATAATCGCCTGGACCTCATAGAACGGTTTTTTCGCAGCGCTCTGCGGTGCCGCTCGCGGTTCTACCCGGCGCGCCCGACCGCTGCCCGAGGCCAGCAATTGGTAGTACAGCACGTCTGGAACTGCGGTTGATTGGCTGGACTCCAGCGGCATCAATGCCTCGCGGCGGTACAGAATCGATTGCAGGAAGCGCTGTAAAGGCAGCAGCAGGCTGGTTTCGTCGTGAAACGGCTGGCGCTGTTGCCACAGCGTGTTGAACTCATCCAGCACATACAGTTCTGCTGAAGCGTCGAAGAGGCGATAGAACACCTGGATGCAGTCCGGCAGCCCCATGGGCAGGATCAGCGCAAGGTCCTCATCTTCGAGGGCCATCGGGTCCAAGTGCAGGGGGCTGTATTGCTTTTGCTCCTTGCCCAGGTAGTCCAGTAGCGCCGGCAGGTTGGCCAGGGCGACGTGCCTGACCTGTCCCGGCACCAGCTCCAGTACGTGGTAACGCTGCTGAACCTGAATCAGGTAGCGATGATTGAGCCCGCTGAGCAGCAGGTTCTGCGCGGTATCGAATATCTCTTCCACCCGCTGGGCAATGAACGGCGCCCGATTGTGGCAGAAGCATCGCACCCGGAGCTGCGGCTGTCGGGCGTCCTGTGGCAGCTCGTTCAGGTAGTCACGCAGGCAGTCGAGCAGGGCATGTGGTCCGTCGTGGCGGCTGACCAGCACCTCGTTCCAGCTGTTCAGCGTAACCCGGTCAAGGGTCAGCACCAGGTTTTCGCGCACGCCGGCATAGCTCAACGAGTCCGTACGCTCGGTGGTCATCAGGATATTCAATTCGCGATGCTGTTTGAGCGGGTCGATGCCGACGTTGACCAGGATCAGCACTTCGCCGGGGACGCTGGCGCGCAACAGCGGCTCTTCATCCACCATCGGCAAGGGGAGTGTGATGCTTTGTTGCAGGCTGCCCAGCAGGTTGAACAGTTCGAATTCACTGAGATCGCTGTCACCGGGGTGCAGCGCCAGGCGTGTGCTGCTGTCGATCACGCCGTTGCGATGGCTCCAGGTGAGCAGTTCCAGCAGGTGCCGGCTGCGCTTGATGGGCGAGAAATGCTCCCACTCCATCTTGCTCAGGCTGCCGTTGTACAAGCCCCAATGGCTTTGCCCTGGCTCGTTTTTATCGCGGGAGTGCACCAGGGTCAGGGTGTCCTCGGCCAGGTCCGGGGCGATGCCCGGATTGATCACTTCGACTTTGTCGGCTTTGCGCTCGAATGCCGCGTACAGCCTGCGCCCGAGTACTTTGAGGTCACGCTGGTTGGTCAGATTGGCGCTTTGCTCGTTGCGGGCGAATTGCGTCAGGAAGCGATAGCTGTAGTTGAGTTCACTGACCAGCGCTCGACGTTCTGCGCTGACCTGGCGGACCTTCCACTGGCTGCGGCTGTCGAGCATTGCCAGTTGCCGGTGATCCCAGTGCCATTCGCGGGTCAGGCGTTCGAGCAGTTGGCGCTGCCAACTGCTGCTGCGTTGCCGGCCGACGCCGGTAAGCTTGCGGTTGACCTTGAGGTACAGGGCGCGTCGAACCAGCTCCAGGCGCTCCGGCTCGCCCCTGGTCAGGAGATATTCCTCGATGCGGCGGTAGACCATGATGTACGGGTCCAGCTCGTCAAGGTCGAGGTGATTGGCGAATACCGCCTGCTTGAAGAGCAGACTCAGGCATCCCACATGTGGGTGTTCGCTGGCGTAGACCTCGATCAACAGCAGTTTGAGCACTGACTTGTAAGGCGACTCGATGCCCTTGAACAACTGCCAAAGCCCGGCGCCAATGAACTCCCCCGGCGGGATGTGCGCCAAGTGGCCGAGGTCGAGGGTTTCGTCTGCGCGGATAAAACGCTTGGACAGCAGGGTATGGGTGTACAGTTCGTAGCCGGCTTCTTCGTACACCGGTACCAGCCACCAGATCGGTGTCCGCCCGGCCAGCCAGATTGCGGTGCGGTAAAACTCGTCCAGCAGCAGGTAGTGCTGGGTGGTGCCGCAGTCTTCGGAGCTGAGTTGAGTGTCGCGCTCGCCGCGGACGAAGCGCTCCGCATCGATCAGGAAAAAATGCGCTTCAGTCCCCTGGCTCGCGGCCCAGGCTTCGAGCAACTGACATTTCTTGCGCAGTTCGGCGAGTTCGCTGTCGGTGAGGTCTGGGGCATGGCAAACCCAAACATCCATATCGCTCTGGTCGGCCTGGGCCAGAGTGCCGAGGCTGCCCATGAGAAACAGGCCGTGAATGGGGCGCGGCGGGTTGCCGTGACGGGCTCTGTAGGAGAAGGAGCGGGTCAGCCGCTGAGCTTCGGCGAGGGTCGCGGTGTCGGGCTCGAAGTTTGATAGTCCGGCGGGCGTGCTGCTCGAGAC
Source organism: Pseudomonas fluorescens (assembly GCF_019212185.1). Lineage (NCBI taxonomy): Bacteria > Pseudomonadati > Pseudomonadota > Gammaproteobacteria > Pseudomonadales > Pseudomonadaceae > Pseudomonas > Pseudomonas fluorescens. The sequence goes on along the minus strand of NZ_CP078138.1, from coordinate 6,324,086 downwards.
ATATCCAGGCAGCAAGGGATGATTGACGTGGAAAAACAGCGGAAGAAGCTTCAGCACGACCTGCTGGCGTGGCGATAAACCTTCCAGGGTGCGTGCCAGCCGACCTTCGTTGAGCTTGAGAAAGCGCGCGCGCAGCTGTCCGAGAACCTTGCGATCAATGCCCTCATCCAGGTCGGGGCGGATTTCGTGGGTGCGGGTCATGTCAGCTTAAACCGGCTCGCAGTGAACGAACGAGGGAAGTCTCGGGACGGGAGCCAGTCTACAGCCTCGTGGGCATGACTTTTAAGCGGATTGTTGGTTCCTGGCGTCAAATTTCTACCAGCGGGCGACAGTCTGCCCGCGGAAATCCCGTCACAGGGGTTTCCGTGGGCGATTCAGATGGCTTTATGCGGTTTCTTCGACAGAAAGGATGGTCAGTACAGTCTGCACATTCTGCGCTGCGTCACGTCCCAGGCTGGTCAGGTAACCGCCATCGGGTTGGTCGATCAATTCTTTTTCGTACAGGCGTTGTGCGGCGGCAATCGCTTTCGGGGCAGCGGTCTGATGAATTTTCAGGCCTTCCTGGGAACTGTCCAGGTTGAAGAGTGCAAGGATTTCCAGTTCGGCAACCAACTCAGGGGTAAGCGACATAAGGACTCCAGACTTTCTAGGAATAAGACTCAAGCGCCCCTAAGGTGAACTCACTCGGCGTGGCTGTCCAGTGTTGGCTGAGAGCATTTCGTCGCAGATGAACCGTGCGCTCAGGCTCGCTCCCGGTATTTCGCGAGGTGCGAGTCGCGGGAGCGTCGGCTTATTGTTTTTCCGGCGGCAATTCGGGCAGGGCGCGCAGGGCCGTTTCGTACCACTCGGTGTCGAACGGGCGGTCGTCGTCGAGCATGGCGTCGATCTCGTAGGCCAGGACGTGGGCCATCAGATTGAGAATGTCGTCATGTTCGTAACCGACCAGGGTCAGTTTGTTGAATGTCGCTTTCGCAGCGGGCGGGTTGTCGCTTTCGATCTGGTTTTCGATCGCTTCGACCAGTGTGGTCTCGGCAAACTCTTCTTCGTCGTTGTCGATATCGGTTGGCTCGCTCATGGCAGGCTCCTCAAGGAAAGAGCGCCAGTTTACCTGTATTCAGCCCGCTGATGCTGCTGGCAAGAACCGCCTGAGGGATCTATAAACAGGCACTGCCCACCCCGCACGGCCTGGAGGCTTGTGATGCTCAAACTTTACGGATTCGCCGTCAGCAACTACTACAACATGGTCAAGCTGGCGTTGCTGGAAAAAGGCCTGCCGTTCGAAGAGGTCAGGTTCTACCCGACGCAATCGCCTGAATCGCTGGCGATCAGTCCGAGGGGCAAGGTACCGGTGCTGGGCACCGATCAGGGGTATGTCAACGAGACGGCGGTGATCCTCGACTATATCGAGAGTAGCCAGACGGGCAAGCCGCTGCTGCCGACCGAGCCGTTCGAGCGCTCGCAGGTGCTGGCGCTGGCCAAGGAAATCGAGCTGTACATCGAACTGCCAGCGCGCGCCTGTTATGGCGAGGCGTTTTTTGGTGGGACTGTGCCTGACGCCATCAAGGAAAAAGCTAAAAATGAACTGCTCCTGGGGTTTGCAGCCCTGGGTCGACACGGCAAATTTGCGCCCTACGTGGCGGGCGATAGCCTGAGCCTGGCGGATCTGTATTTTCTCTACAGCGTGCCGTTGGCTTATGGAGTTGGGAAGAAGTTATTCGGGATTGATGTGCTGGCAGAGTTGCCGCAGGCGAAGGGGTTGTTGGAGCGGCTGGAGCAGAACCCGAATGTGCAGAAGGTTGGGGCAGACAAGGATGCGGCGATGCCGGAGTTTTTGGCGATGATTGCTGCCAAGAAATAGGGCTTGGCTGGTTTTTGGATAGCTTTCGCTGGCAAGCCAGCTCCTACAGGTCGATATCGCATCTGTGGGAGCGGGCTTGTCGAATCGTCACACCGCCGCGAACGTTTTATCGGCTGGCCAACAACGCCTGACCGCGTGCCACCGCCGACTTCACCTGCGCCGGCGCGGTGCCGCCTATGTGGTCGCGGGCGTTCACTGAGCCTTCCAGGGTCAGCACGGCAAACACGTCCTGCTCGATCTGGTCGCTGAATTGACGCAGTTCTTCCAGGCTCATCTCTGCGAGGTCCTTGCCGCTCTCCACGCCGTATTTCACCGCGTGGCCGACAATTTCGTGGCAATCACGGAATGGCAAGCCGCGACGCACCAGGTAGTCCGCCAGGTCGGTGGCGGTGGAGAAACCGCGCAAGGCCGCTTCACGCATGATGGCGTGCTTTGGCTTGATCGCCGGGATCATGTCGGCAAAGGCCCGCAGCGAGTCGCGCAGGGTGTCAGCGGCGTCGAACAGCGGCTCCTTGTCTTCCTGGTTGTCCTTGTTGTAGGCCAACGGTTGGCCCTTCATCAGGGTTAGCAGGCCCATCAGCGCGCCGAACACCCGGCCGCTCTTGCCGCGTACCAGCTCCGGCACGTCCGGGTTTTTCTTTTGCGGCATGATCGAGCTGCCGGTGCAGAAGCGATCCGGCAGATCAATGAACTGGAACTGCGCACTGGTCCACAGCACCAGCTCTTCGGAGAAGCGCGACAGGTGCATCATCGCGATGCTGGCGGCGGCGCAGAACTCGATGGCGAAATCGCGATCGGACACGTTATCCAGCGAGTTGCCACCGACGGCGTCGAAGCCCAGCAGTTGTGCGGTCAGCTCACGATCGATCGGGTAAGTGGTGCCGGCCAGCGCGGCGCTGCCCAGGGGCATGCGGTTGGTGCGCTTGCGGCAGTCGACCAGACGCTCAAAGTCACGGCTGAGCATCTCGAACCAGGCCAGCATGTGATGCCCGAAGGTCACCGGCTGGGCGGTTTGCAGGTGCGTGAAGCCTGGCATGATGGTCTCGGACTCGCGCTCGGCCTGTTCCAGCAGACCTTTTTGCAGGCGGGTGATTTCAGCGAGGATCAGGTCGATCTCGTCACGCAGCCACAGGCGAATGTCGGTGGCTACCTGGTCGTTGCGGCTGCGACCGGTGTGCAGCTTCTTACCGGTGACGCCGATACGGTCGGTCAGGCGCGCCTCGATGTTCATGTGCACGTCTTCCAGGTCGATGCGCCAGTCAAAGGTGCCGGCCTCGATTTCGCCCTGGATGGTGCTCAGGCCTTCGATGATGCTGTCGCGCTCGGCATCGGTCAGCACACCGACCTTGGCCAGCATGGTGGCATGGGCGATAGAGCCCATGATGTCGTGGCGATACAGGCGCTGGTCGAAAGTGACGGAGGCGGTGAAGCGGGCGACGAAGGCGTCGACGGGCTCACTGAAGCGGCCGCCCCAGGACTGATTGGTCTTGTCAGTGCTCATGAATTCGCTCGTGATCGGCTGAAGGAGAATGGCGTGAAAACCTGCGGCGGATAATAACAGGGTTGCCAATCGTGTCGGTGACACTGGTCAGCAGGTTTTTGCTGTTTTGCGCGGCCCTGCAGCACGGGCTGTCGCCGAGAATGCGCAACGATATTTGTCAATTGCCGACGGTTGGCACGGCGAACGTCTACAGTTGGACGATAGGGGCCGCGTGATTGTGCGTTTCAGGTGCGCGCCGGCCCGACTCCAGGCCGACAGTTGAAGAGCGGGGGTGTACATGGTGGCTATCAACATTCCCTGCAGTACTGACTCGCCAGGACTGAGTTTTCACGCTGCCACACCGACACTGATAAATATTGCTGTCCGACGTGCGGCACTTTTCGGCGCTCGCGCTAGTCTTAGCGTGGATCGCGGTGACGGATGTCACTTTACCTGTCTACGCTATCCTTGTGCGAGACTCACGCAGGAATCCAGCGCAATATGAATGTCCTGATCGTTGATGACGAACCCCAAGCCCGCGAGCGCCTGAGCCGTATGGTCAGTGAGCTCGAGGGATACAACGTCCTGGAGCCCAGCGCCACGAACGGCGAAGAGGCGTTGACCCTGATCGACAGCCTGAAGCCCGATATCGTGCTGCTTGATGTGCGCATGCCTGGCCTCGACGGGTTACAAGTGGCCGCTCGCCTGTGCGAACGAGAGGCCCCGCCAGCGGTGGTGTTCTGCGCCGCCCAGGAAGAATTTCCCATTGAGGCCCTGCAAGCCAGTGCAATGGGCTATCTGGTCAAGCCGGTCCGTGCCGAGCTGCTGCTCGAAGCCCTGAAAAAGGCCGAGCGCCCCAATCGCGTGCAACTCGCGGCCCTGACCCGGCCAGCAGCGGAAAGCGGCAGCGGGCCGCGCAGTCACATCAGTGCTCGAACCCGCAAAGGTATTGAGCTGATTCCATTGGCACAGGTCGTCTATTTCATTGCCGATCACAAGTATGTGACCTTGCGCCATGAAGGTGGCGAGGTCCTGCTCGACGAGCCGCTCAAGGCGCTGGAGGACGAGTTCGGCGACCGCTTCGTGCGTATCCACCGCAATGCGCTGGTGGCGCGCGAGCGAATCGAGCGTCTGCAACGGACTCCGCTCGGGCATTTCCAGCTGTTTCTCAAAGGTCTGAACGGTGATGCGCTGATTGTCAGTCGGCGCCATGTCGCTGGCGTGCGCAAGATGATGCAGCAGCTTTAAACCGCGAGCCGCACGCGGTTTTCAGATCCCTTTTCCGGGCATGTCAGGCCAGGGAGGCCACGTTGCCCCTGATACAAGTCAAAGCGAATTTGGCTGAGCTGTTATTATCCGCCGTATCTATTCAGTACGGATTGATCCATGTCCCCTCGCGAAATCCGCATCGCTACCCGCAAAAGTGCCCTGGCCTTGTGGCAGGCCGAATACGTCAAGGCTCGTCTGGAGCAGGCTCACCCCGGCCTGATCGTGACGCTAGTGCCCATGGTCAGTCGCGGCGACAAGCTGCTGGACTCGCCCCTGTCGAAAATCGGTGGCAAAGGCCTGTTCGTCAAGGAGTTGGAAACCGCGCTGCTTGAAAACGAAGCCGACATCGCTGTGCACTCCATGAAAGACGTACCCATGGACTTCCCGCAAGGACTGGGCTTGTATTGCATCTGCGAGCGCGAAGACCCGCGCGACGCGTTTGTTTCCAATACCTACGCCAGTCTTGAGGCGCTGCCCCAGGGCAGTGTGGTGGGTACTTCCAGCTTGCGCCGCCAGACCCAGTTGCTGAGCCGCCGACCGGACCTGCAGATCCGCTTCCTGCGTGGCAACGTCAACACTCGCCTGGCCAAACTGGATGCGGGTGAGTACGACGCAATCATTCTTGCGGCTGCCGGGCTGATTCGCCTGGGCTTCGAAGATCGCATCAGCTCCTCGATCAGCGTCGACGACAGTCTGCCTGCCGGTGGCCAGGGCGCGGTGGGTATCGAATGCCGCAGTGCCGACAGTGAAATCCACGCCCTGCTGGCGCCGCTGCATCATCAGGACACTGCGACCCGTGTGAGTGCCGAGCGCGCGCTGAACAAGCACCTCAACGGTGGCTGCCAGGTGCCGATTGCCTGCTATGCCGTGCTCGAGGGTGAGCAGGTCTGGCTGCGTGGCCTTGTAGGTGACCCGAATGGCACTCTTTTGCTTAATGCCGAGGCTCGGGCCCCACGTGGCGATGCCGAAGCTTTGGGCGTGAAAGTCGCCGAAGATCTGTTGAACCAGGGGGCCGACACTATTCTGAAAGCGGTCTACGGTGAGGCGGGGCACGAGTGACAGGCTGGCGCTTGCTGCTAACGCGCCCGACGGAAGACTCTGCGGCGCTGGCGGCTTTTTTGGCGCGAGAGGGGATTTTCAGCAGCAGCCTGCCGCTTTTGGAAATGGAGCCGGTTTCGGCCTCTGCCACAATGCGCAAAGTGATCGAGCACCTGGATCGTTATTGCGCGGTGATCGTGGTCAGCAAGCCGGCCGCCCGCATGGGGCTTGCCTTGATCGCACCGGCATGGCCACGGCTGCCGCACCTGCAGTGGTTCAGTGTCGGCGCGGCGACTGCGCAGGTACTCCAGGAGCACGGGCTGCAGGTGGGTTTCCCGACGCAAGGCGACGACAGCGAAGCCTTGCTGGCGATCGAGTCATTGCGCCAGGCAATCTCCCGGCCCGACGCGCGCGTGTTGATCCTGCGCGGGGAGGGCGGGCGTGAACTGCTGGCTGAGCGTTTGCGTGAGCAAGGTGCTAGTGTCGATTACCTGGAAGTGTACCGGCGGAGCCTGCCGCCTTATGCGTCCGGAGTCTTGCCCGAGCGGATTGCGGCGGAACGCTTGAACGGCCTGGTGGTCAGCAGTGGACAGGGTTTTGAGCACCTGCGGCAAATGGCAGGTGAAGCCTGGCCGGCGCTGGCGCGGTTGCCGTTGTTCGTTCCCAGCCCCAGGGTCGCCGAGATGGCGCGATTGGCAGGCGCCAAACTAGTTGTGGATTGTCGTGGTGCCAGTGCCACGGCTTTGCTGACGGCGTTGCGGGAAACCCGACCCGTTCTCTAATGCAAAGGATGGATACGTGAGCGAAACAGCCTTGCCAAAAGATGACCTGCAACCCGCGCTCGACGTGCCGGTTGAACCCGTAAACAGCCCGGCACCGCGCCGGGGCAATGGCCTGGCGCTTGTGGCGTTGCTGGTAGGCGCCGCAGGCGTTGCCGTCGGCGGCTGGGGTGTCTGGCAGGTGCGCACGCTGCACGCCAACACCCAGCAGCAATTGGGGCAGTTGCAGGCGCTGAGTGACCAGTCGCAGAGTCTGAAACTCAACGAGCAACGCCTGTCGGCGCGCCTGGATCAATTGCCGGCAGCCGAAGAACTGGAAGAGCGGCGCCGCCTGGTCGCGCAGTTGCAGGGTGACCAACAACGACTCAATCAGCGTCTGGAAACGGTGCTCGGCGCCAGCCGCAAGGACTGGCGCCTGGCCGAAGCCGAGCACTTGTTGCGCCTAGCCAGCTTGCGCCTCTCGGCACTGCAGGACATCAGCAGCGCCCAGGCGCTGGTCCAGGGGGCGGACGAAATCCTCCGTGAGCAAAACGATCCGGGCTCTTTCGCTGCACGTGAGCAGATCGCCAAGAGTCTGGCGGCTCTGCGCAGTACCGAGCAGCCCGACCGCACCGGGCTGTTCCTCAAGCTGGGGGCGCTGCGTGATCAGGTCACCGAACTGACCGAGCTGGCGCCGGAGTACCACGATCGCGGTGAGTCCTTGCTGGGGCTGACCGCCGATGGCGATGGTGCCAGTCGCTGGGCGCAATGGTGGGATCAGATCTCGCGCTACATCCGCATCGATTTCGGCGCCGACAAGAATATTCGTCCGTTGCTCGCCGGCCAGAGCCTGACCCAGGTGCGCCTGGCGTTGAGCCTGGCACTCGAGCAAGCGCAGTGGGCCGCGCTCAATGGGCAGGCGCCGGTCTACACCCAGGCGCTGGCGGAAGCTCGTGACGTGCTCAAGGGCAGCTTCAATCAGGACAACCCGCAAAGCAAAGTCATGCTTGAGCAGATCGGTGAACTGAGTCAGCAGCCTGTCACGGTGCTCACCCCGGATCTGGCGACCACACTAAGCGCAGTCCAGGGCTACCTCGAACGCCGTAACGTGAATGCCGAGGAGTCGGTCAAGCCCGCTGCCAAGGCTGCCGGAGCCACGTCGGAGACCCGCCAATGAAGCGCCTCTACATCATTGTGTTTCTGGTCATAGCAGCCGCCGGAGCCCTCGGCCTGGCGATCGCCCAGCACGCCGGTTACGTGTTGATTGCCTACAACTCCTTTCGCTATGAGTCGAGCCTCTGGGCCACCTTGCTGTTGCTGGCGGTGATCTGGCTGGTGCTGTGGGGCGTCAAAGCATTGATCGAGTTGGTGGCCGTCTCCAGCGGTGTGGTCAATCCGTGGTCCAATCGAAATCGCAGCCGGCGAGTACAGGTGGCAATCGAACATGGCCAGCTGGATCTCGCGGAAGGTCGCTGGGCCAGCGCACAGCGCCATCTGCAGCGCGCCGCCGAAGCCGAGCGTCAACCATTGCTGTATTACCTGGGGGCTGCCCGGGCGGCCAATGAGCAAGGGCGCTACGAGGAGTGCGACAACCTGCTGGAGCGAGCGTTGGAGCGCCAGCCTCAGGCCGAGTTGGCAATTGCCTTGAGTCATGCGCAATTGCAGACCGACCGTGGCGATACCGACGGTGCCCTGACCACTCTGGTAGCGATGCATGAGCGTCATCCCCATAGCGTGCAGGTATTGCGTCAGTTGCAGCGCCTGCATCAGCAGCGCGGTGACTGGTCGTCAGTGATTCGCTTGTTGCCCGAATTGCGCAAGGACAAGGCGCTGCCTGCCAGTGAGTTGGCAGAATTGGAGCGGCGGGCCTGGGGTGAAAATCTCAGCCTCGCGGCGCATCGGGACGATAGCGGTGCGGTCGGCCTGCAGTCGCTCAACCGCGCCTGGCAACAGCTCACCTCGGCTCAACGCCAGGAACCTCAGTTGGTGCTGGCGTATGCCGAACAGTTGCGCCAATTGGGCGCCGAAGTTGAAGCCGAGGAAGTTCTGCGCACCGCACTCAAGCGTCATTACGATAGCCATCTGGCACGTTTGTACGGTTTGCTGCGCGGCAGTGATCCGGCGCGACAGCTGCAAACCGCCGAGGCTTGGTTAAAGGATCATCCGAACGACCCAAGCCTGTTGTTGACCCTTGGGCGGCTGTGCCTGCAAACCAGTCTGTGGGGCAAGGCGCGGGACTATCTGGAAAGCAGCCTGCGCTTGCAGCGCAATCCCGAAGCTTGCGCCGAGCTTGCTCGATTGCTGGCTCAACTGGGGGACACCGAGCGCAGCAACCAGCTTTTTCAGGAAGGCCTGGGGTTGCTGGATGAGCGCCTACTGGCGTCACCCTTGCCCGTTCCCGCTCGCGTGTAGGATTACATGGATGCAGGCTCGTCCGAACGGGCGAACCTGCTACCTGAAACGCGCCGTATCTGCTTCAGTGTGTATGTCGTAGGCAGAGTCTTACGAGGGACTACACGTTTTCCTGTCAAACCTGTCGGCATTTCCCTACGATCGTGTCGAATTCATGGCGCTGACCCTCCTTGAAAGGCCGCAGCGCTTTCCTCTACCGTAACTGTCTGTCTCTTCTTTTACGGATAAGCCATGTCCTTGGCCGGCTCACGATCGTTGTTTTTCATGGCTTTCCTGGCGGCGGCCGTGGTGTTGGGCGGTTCGTATTATCTGGAGTATGCAGTCGGACTCAAAGCGTGTGGCCTGTGCATGTTGCAGCGTCTGTGCCTGCTGCTGTTGATGCTCGTGTGCATGATCGCAGCGGTGCATGGTCCGCGTCGCCTGGGCAGTGGTTTGTATTGGCTGGCGAGCCTGATCAGCGCCAGCGCAGGCATGGCTATCGCCTGGCGCCAGGTGGTGCTGCAAAACGATCCTGTGTCGCAACTGATTGCATGCTCACCGGACGCCCAGGAGTTTTCCAGAGAGATGCCACTAGTGTGCCTGCTCCGACTGATGTTCGAGGGAACTGTGGACTGTGCGCGGATTTCCTGGTCGCTGTTTGACCTGAGCATCGCCGAATGGAGTCTGATGTTTTTTGTCTCGGTGTCGATCCTCAGTGGCTATCAAACCCTTCGGATGGTCTGCAGCGCCTTTCAGCACCCATCCAGCGACGAGTCGTCGCACTGCCGCCCACAGGGCGATTAAACACTTGTATGAACTTTATCTCCTGCGTACCTTGTAGCAGTTGGCGTGCGAGCATAATCTGGCCCGCACGCGTCATTGGATTTATGTTGCTCGACGGTGCTTCGCCCGGCCGAACCTTGATACTCAAGTCTTGCGGTAAGTAGGGCGGCATTACCCACAAGGGAAGAGAGATCACCATGCTCGAAAGTTGTCAGAATGCTCAGGAACGCTGGGGTGGAGTGCATCTGCTGATCGATCGCTGGTTGCAGGAGCGTCACGAACTGGTTCGGGCCTATGATGCTCTCGGCTCCAAGCCTGAGACCCTGAGTAAAGAGCAAAAGCCATTGCTGGAGTTCTGTGGCGTGCTGGTCGACTATGTATCGGCGGGCCATTTCGAAATCTACGAGCAGCTCACCGGTGAGGCAAAAGCCTTCAACGACAAGCGTGGTCTGGAGCTGGCCGAGACCCTCTACCCACGCATCGATGTCATCACTGAAAAGCTGCTGGCGTTCAACGATCTGTGCGACGAAGGCAAGTGTGTCGCCGAGAAATTCAAGGAACTGGGTGGCTTGCTGCATGAGCGTTTCGAGCTCGAAGACTGCCTGATCGAAGTGCTGCACACGGCGCACAAGGAAGAAGCTCCGGCACAAGCCTGAGCCTGATCGACAAGACCCTGGAACGGTGCGCATGACGCACCGTTTTTCGTTTATGGATTCTCAGCCAGAGATGTCCAACAACTCCACTTCAAATACCAGCGGTGTAAAGGGCGCAATGAGATCGCCTGCACCCTCGGCGCCATACGCCTGCGCAGAGGGGATGACCAGCCGCCATTTCGCGCCCACCGGCATGTCCTTCAGCGCTGTGCGCCAGCCAGGGATCACACTGTCGAGACTGAACCATTGGGCCTGATCGTTCTGGTCGAACACGCTGCCATCAGGCAGCCTGCCGATGTAGCGGACCTGGACCTTGCCATGGGCACCGGCGGTGTCGCCATGACCTGCCACCCACTTCGTCAGCAGGATGCCGTCGGCCAATACCGTGACACCGGGCCTGGCTTTTTCCGTCGTTAAAAAACGCTGCTCTTCCTGTAGCGCAATTTCACTTTTCGGTTGGTTGGGCTGCTCGGCCATGCGCGCTTCATGTGCAGCCAAAAGCTGCTCGATGCGTCGATCATCAAGCGCCAGGGGTTTGCCCTGATAAGCCTGTTGCAGACCTTCGAGCAACGCCTGAATTTGCAAGTCCGGAACCTCCTGCCGCAAGCGTTCACCCAAGCTTGCACCCAGGCTGTAAGCAAGATCGTGGGCGTCATTCTGCGGATTTTTTTCTGCGGCCTGCGCCATCGAAAAAACCACGCACAAAGGTAAAAAAAGCAAACGCGACATGGGCGTTCTCCGGCTTGGAATGTGCAGGATTATGCCAGCGCGAAAGGGCAGTTCGCAGAACTGCTTTGTGCTTGGGGCAGAACATTTTCGGTTTCGTGCAACCCATGGCAATCGATACTGTCAACATGCCCTAGCGGCGGTAGCAGCAGAGGTCTAGTATGAGCCGCACTCACGTCAGCCAGGAGGTAAACCATGTCGGCCAATAAGAAGCCTGTAAATACTCCGTTGCATTTACTCCAACAGCTCTCGGGCAGCCTGCTCGAACATTTGGAAACTGCTTGTTCGCAAGCCTTGGCTGATGCTGAAAAACTGCTCGCCAAACTGGAAAAGCAACGCGTTAAAGCACAGGAAAAACTGCACAAGTCCCGCACCAAATTGCAGGACGCCGCTACGTCCGGAAAAGCCAAGGCGCAGGCCAAGGCCAAGGGTGCGGTCAAGGAGCTGGAAGACCTGCTCGATGCCCTCCAGAAGCGTCAATCCGATACTCGCAACTACATTCTGCAACTCAAGCGCGATGCTCAGGAAAGCTTGAAACTGGCCCAGGGTGTGGGTCGGGTTAAAGAGGCAGTTGGCAAGGCATTGACCCTGCGCGCGGCCAAGCCTGCAACTGCCGCTGCGGCAAAAAAACCGGCTGCCAAACCAGCCGCCAAGGCGCCTGCCAAAACCGCCGCCAAGCCTGCAGCCAAGGCACCGGCTAAAGCCGCTGCAGCCAAGCCTGCAGCCAAGGCACCGGCTAAAGCCGCTGCAGCCAAGCCTGTAGCCAAGGCACCGGCCAAAGCCGCTGCAGCCAAACCTGCTGCCAGGACGGCCGCCGCCAAACCGGTTGCTGCCAAGGCGCCTGCAAAAGCCGCCGCCAAGCCTGTGGCGAAAACTGCCGCCGCCAAACCCGCAGCCAAGACTGCAGCGGCTAAGCCCGCGGCTAAAACCGCTGCTGCGAAACCGGCTGCCAAGCCAGTAGCCAAGGCTGTTGCTGCCAAAGCTCCGGCCAAGGCTGCCGCCAAGCCAGCGGCTAAACCGGCTGTGAAGCCTGCCGCTGCCAGCGCTGCGAAACCAGCCGCCAAGCCTGCTGCTGCCAGTGCTGCGAAACCCGCAGCCAAACCCGCTGTTGCGAAGCCAGCCGCCGCTAAACCTGCAGCTAAACCAACTGCAAAACCAGCAGTGAAAAAGCCCGCCGCCGCTAAACCGGCTGCAGCCAAACCGGCAGCCGCACCTGTCGCCGCCAAGCCAGCGGCTCCAGCACCAGCGACTTCGCCTGCACCAGCGCCAGCCTCGGCGTCGGCCGCCAGCGCTCCAGCTGCCTCGCCTGCACCGGCCGCCAGCGCCACCAGCACACCGACAAGCGCTTCCTAAGCCTCGGTCAACGCGACGCGCAGCTGATGCAGCGCGTCGCGATCAAGGTTGGCGGCGTCCGCCGCCGTACCTTCCAGCCATAAGATCAGGTCATTTCTCTGACCCGTTGGCCATTTCCGCGCCGAATTCTCCAGGCGCACCAACAACTGTTTCTCCGCTTCCAGCTCCAGGGTTTTGATTTGCGCGCGCAGGGCGCTGATCGAGGCATCCGTCACGGCCGCTACTTTCCATTGCCTGCGCAATTCACGAAGGGGCTGGATCACATCGGTGTACCAAGGCTGTGCCACTTGCACCAGTTGTTGCAATCGCTGCGCAGTGCAGGCGACGCCGCGCTCGCCCAGCCAGGCCGCACACAACAACAGGCAAACATTGGCGCCGGTATCCTGCAGTCGCAGGCAAATGGGCTCGATGCCCGGCCTTGCATAGGTGTCGAGGGAAAAGCTCCACAGGTCAGAGGACATAGTGCTACTCGCGCCAGTTGCGAGCGAAGCTGGTAGACTCCGCCGCCATTATGATTCGACTTCAGAACCTGACTTTACAGCGTGGCCCGCAACGTCTGCTAGAAGACGCCGAGCTGACCCTGCACGCCGGCCACAAAGCCGGCCTGATCGGTGCCAATGGCGCCGGCAAATCGAGCCTGTTTGCCTTGCTTCGAGGTGAACTGCACCCGGACTCGGGCGACTGCTTCCTGCCGGCAGATTGGCGTATCGCCCACATGCGCCAGGAGGTCGATACGCTGGATCGCCTGGCGGTCGACTACGTGCTCGATGGTGACCTGCGCCTGCGCGAGGTCCAGCGCGACCTCGCCGCCGCCGAAGCTGCCCACGATGGTGCCGCCCAGGCGCGCCTGCACGCCGAGCTCGACAGTGCCGACGGCTACACCGCCGATGCGCGCGCGCGCAAGCTGCTGGCGGGGCTGGGCTTCACCAACGAACAGACGGATCGTCGCGTCGGAGATTTCTCCGGTGGCTGGCGGATGCGTCTGAACCTGGCGCAGGCCTTGATGTGTCCGTCGGACTTGTTGCTGCTTGACGAACCGACCAACCACTTGGACCTCGACGCCATCATCTGGCTGGAAGAGTGGCTCAAGAGCTACCCCGGCACCCTGCTGCTGATTTCTCACGACCGCGACTTCCTCGACGCCGTGGTCGATCATGTGGCCCACGTCGATCAGCGCAAGATCACCCTGTACCGCGGTGGCTACACGGCGTTTGAACGGGCCCGTGCCGAGCGTCTGGCTCAGCAGCAACAGGCCTACGAGAAGCAGCAGGCGCAACGGGCGCACATGGAAAGCTACATCGCCCGGTTCAAGGCCCAGGCCACCAAGGCCCGTCAGGCCCAGAGCCGGATCAAGGCGTTGGAGCGGATGGAGGAACTGTCGGCGGCTCACGTCGATTCGCCGTTCGACTTCGTCTTCCGCGAGTCGACGAAGATCTCCAGCCCCTTGATTGACCTGTCCGATGCCCGCCTGGGTTACGGCGACAAGACCATCCTGGAGAAGGTCAAACTGCAGTTGACCCCCGGCGCGCGGATCGGCCTGCTCGGCCCCAACGGTGCCGGCAAGTCGACCCTGATCAAGAACCTCGCCGGCGAACTGTCACCGCTGGCCGGGCGCCTGACCCGTGGCGAGAACACGGTGGTCGGCTACTTTGCCCAGCACCAGTTGGACTCGCTGGACGCCAAGGCCAGCCCCTTGCTGCACCTGCAGCGCCTGGCGCCGACCGAGCGCGAACAGACTCTGCGCGACTTTCTTGGTGGCTTCGACTTCCGCGGTGCGCGAATCGACGAACCGGTGCTGAACTTCTCCGGTGGTGAAAAGGCCCGCCTGGCGCTGGCACTGATCGCCTGGGAACGGCCTAACCTGCTGTTGCTCGACGAACCGACCAACCACCTGGACTTGGAAATGCGCCTGGCGCTGACCATGGCCCTGCAGGAATTCAGTGGCGCGGTTCTGGTGGTCTCCCACGACCGTCATCTGCTCAAGAGCACCACTGACAACTTTTTCCTGGTGGCCGACGGCAAGGTCGAAGAGTTCGACGGCGACCTGGAAGACTACGCCCGTTGGCTGGTCGAGTATCGTCAGCGCAATGCGCCGGTGAGCACGACGCCGGTCAATCCGGACAAGACTGACAAGAAGGCCCAGCGCCAGGCCGCGGCTGCGTTGCGTCAGCAACTGGCACCGCACAAGCGAGAGGCCGACAAGCTCGAAGCCGAATTGGGCAAGCTCCACGAGAAGTTGGCGAAAGTCGATGCAAGCCTGGGTGACAGCGATATCTACGAGTCGGCGCGCAAGAATGAATTGCGTGACCTGCTGGCCGAACAGGCCCGCTTGAAGGTCCGCGAAGCGGAGCTTGAAGAAGCCTGGATGGAAGCGCTGGAACTGCTGGAAAGCATGCAGGCGGAGCTGGAGGCGCTGTCGTGATCGAGGCGTTCAAGGTGCCCTTGCCGGCGGTGTGGATCGAGCCGCTGTGGCTTGGCCTGCAAATCCTCCTGATTCTGCTGGCGGGCTACCTGGCGCAGCGCTTCGTAGCCAAGGGGCTGACCCGTCTGGGTGAGCGTTATCCGTTTCCGCCGCAGTTGCTGATGCCGCTGCGTGGTGGTCTGCGCTGGCTGATCATGGGCAGCGCGTTGATCTTTGTCCTGGAGCGCCTCGGCGTTTCAGCGACGGTGCTGTGGACCGCGCTCTCGGGTTTCGTCGCGGTTGCGGCCGTGGCGTTTTTCGCCATGTGGAGCGTGCTGTCCAACCTGCTGTGCGCAATCCTGATCTTCACCGTCGGGCCCTTTCGCCTGGGTGATGTGGTCGAGTTGGTGGACACCACCGACAAGCCCGGCGTCAAAGGCCGGGTGGTCGCGATCAACCTGCTGTACACCACACTGATCGAGGCGCAAGAGCTCGGCACCGGCAGCGCCATGGTGCAAGTGCCCAACAGCCTGTTCTTCCAGCGCTCGGTCCGGCGCTGGCGCGGCAGCGACGTATTGCCGTCCAGCGGCTTCGAGAAGTAGTCGCACGCCCGCTGTCGCTGGTCGGCAGCGGACATTTCCGGTAAAAAATCGATAGTCATTCGCCGGCTGGCGCATTAGCTTAGACAACTGACAAGCGTGTGAGGCGAGGTGTGCGATGGTGTTGGAAACGTGGCTGGCTTTTTTTGCCGCCTGCTGGGTAATCAGTCTTTCTCCGGGCGCCGGCGCCATTGCGTCGATGTCCAGCGGCCTGCGCTACGGTTTCTGGCGCGGCTATTGGAATGCCCTCGGCCTGCAATTGGGCCTGGCGCTACAGATTGCCATTGTCGCCGCCGGCGTCGGCGCGATCCTCGCGACATCGGCGACTGCCTTCTATGCGATCAAATGGTTCGGCGTGGCGTATCTGGTGTATCTCGCCGTCAAGCAATGGAAGGCGCTGCCCAGTGACATGAGCGATGACGCGGCGATGCGCCCGATCGGCAAACCCATGGCACTGGTATTCCGGGGTTTCCTGGTAAACATCAGTAATCCCAAGGCGCTGGTGTTCATGTTGGCGGTGCTGCCGCAATTCATCGATCCGCATGCTCCCTTGGTGACGCAGTACCTGATCCTCGGGGCGACCATGATCTGTGTTGATCTGATCGTGATGGCCGGATACACCGGACTTGCCTCCAAGGTGTTGCGCCTGCTGCGCACGCCAAAGCAGCAGAAACGCATGAATCGCACCTTCGCGGGTCTGTTCATTGGTGCCGCTGCGTTCATGGCGACCCTGCGCAAAGCCGTGGTCTGAACCATCCCGCTTCAATGAAAGGCGACCTCTGGGTCGCCTTTCTCATTCTCGGCACCTGAAAACGCCCGCCATGGACCGACAAAGCTTGAGTGAAACTCATTCGAAGTGAACAATATGTAACTTCGTATTACCAAATGAGATTCATTCATGACTGCGCCGTCCCGTTTCCTGGCCTGGCTGGTCCTCCCGTTGCTTGCGCTGTGCAGTTCCAACCTGCTGGCCGACACCGTGGAAGGTGCCCCACAAGCCCTGCATGTCCTCGACTACATTGGCGCCGATTACCCGGCGACGGTCGAAGCGGGCAAGGTGATCGATAGCGCTGAATACCAGGAGCAGCTCGAGTTCCTGAAGTCGCTGCAGGGTTTTGTCGGCGGATTACCGGCCAATCCGCAGAAGCCTGAACTGGAACAGGGGCTGGCGGCGTTGACCAAGGCTGTCGACGAGCGCCAGGACGGTGCGACGGTCGCCCGTCAGGCGCGGCAACTGGGGGCGAAGCTGGCGGTGGCCTATGAGGTCAGTCAGGCGCCTATCATCACTCCTGACCCGGCACGCGGCGCGCCGCTGTATGCGCAGAACTGCGCGGTCTGCCATGGCGCCAGCGGTGCTGGTGACGGCCCTGCCGGTGTCGGCCTGGAGCCGCCGCCGGCGAACCTGCAGGATCGCGCCCGTCAGGACCGCCTGAGCCTCTACGCGATCTACAGCACCCTGGGGCAGGGCATCGAGGGCACGGACATGCCGTCGTTTGCCGATCAGCTGGATGAACGCCAGCGTTGGGATCTGGCAACCTACATCGCTGGCTTCACCGCCGACCCGGCGGCGGTAAAAAGTACGAAGACCTTCAACCTTGCCGATCTGGCCCGTCAGACCCCGGCAGAAGTACTGGCGGCCGAAGGGCCTGAAGCAGCAGCTACTTTCCGTGCGCAGCGAGCCCAGCCACCTCAGGTCCAGCGTGGCCCGGCGCAGTTGCTTGATTACACCGCCGCGACCCTGGACAAGAGCATTGCCGCGTACCGGGCTGGCGATCACGACCAGGCCTACGATCTGTCGGTGGCGGCTTATCTGGAAGGCTTCGAGCTGGTTGAAAGCTCGCTGGATAACGTCGACGCCAACGTGCGCAAGGACACCGAAAAGGCGCTGATGGCCTACCGTCAGTCACTTCAGGACGGCTTGCCGGTGGAGCAGGCCCAGCAGCGCCTGGACACGGCCAAGGCCAAGCTCAAGGAATCCGCCGGCCTGCTCGGTGGCGATGGCCTGAGCTGGTCGCTGAGTTACATCTCCGGTCTGTTGATTCTGCTGCGCGAAGGCCTGGAAGCGATTCTGGTCCTGGCGGCTATCCTCGCGTTCCTGCGCAACACCGGCCAGCAGTCGGCGGTGCGCAGCGTCAACGTCGGCTGGGGCCTGGCCTTGCTTGCTGGCCTGGGGACCTGGGCCTTGGCGGCCTATGTAATCGACGTCAGCGGCGCTCAGCGTGAACTGCTCGAAGGTGCCACGGCGCTGTTCGCCAGTGTGATGGTGCTGTGGCTCGGGGTGTGGATGCACGACCGGCGCCACGCAGCGGCCTGGCAGGATTACATCAAGAGCAGCCTGGTGGGCGGGGGTGGGCGTTTCGGCTTCGCGATCCTGGCGTTCTTCTCGGTATACCGTGAACTGTTCGAAGTGATCCTGTTCTACGAAACCCTGTGGCTGCAAGCCGGTCCCGCCGGACATAACGCGGTGCTGGCCGGTGGTGCAACCGCCTTCGTACTGCTGATTGGCCTGGCCTGGGTGATTTTGCGCGGCTCGGCGAAGTTGCCGCTGGCGCTGTTCTTCTCGATCAACGCCGGGCTGCTCTGTGCGCTGTCGGTGGTGTTTGCCGGGCATGGTGTGAAAGCTCTGCAGGAAGCCGGGATCTTCGGCACCCGGCCAGTGCCGTTCTTCGATTTCGACTGGCTGGGGATTCACGCTGATGCTTACTCGCTCAGTGCGCAGGTGCTGGCGATTGTGGCTATCGTCGTGCTGTACAGCCGCAGTCGTATGGCCGAGAAGCGTCGGGCGACGGCGTAGTTCATTACAGAGGAGAACACCGTGCGTGTATGGATCGATGCCGACGCTTGCCCACGGGCAGCGAAGGATCTGGTGGTAAAGTTCGCCCTCAAGCGCCAGTTCGAGGTCGTGCTGGTGGCCGGCCAGCCGCAGACCAAGCCCGCACTGGCGTTGGTCAAGCTGATCGTGGTGCCCAGCGGCCCGGATGCGGCGGATGACTATCTGGTGGAGCACGCGGTGCCCGGTGACTTGGTGATCTGCAGCGATGTGCCATTGGCCGATCGTCTGGTCAAAAAGGGCGTTGCTGCTCTGGACCCACGGGGAAAGGAGTTCGATGCGCAGAACATGGGCGAGCGCCTGGCCGTGCGCAATCTGTTTACCGACCTGCGCGAGCAGGGGCAGATGAGCGGCGGACCGGCGCCGTTTGGCGAGCGGGAGAAACAGGCATTTGCCAATGCGCTGGACCGGATTCTCACTCGGCTCAGTCGCAAAGGCTGATGCTCAAGCGTCGTTTTCGTGGGTCAGTTCCAGCACCCGGTCCACCAGCTTGTTGATGCCGGAGGCGGCCTCGCTGATTGACTGCGCGAGCATGTAGGCAGGTGTGCTGACCAGTTTGCGCGCCTTGTCTTCGACGATGTCTGTGACGGCGCAGTCGGTGTGAGTGGCGCCCATTTTGGTCATGGCCGCAGCAGTATCGGCGTCGTTGCCGATGGTGCAGGTGACGCCCGGGCCGTAAATTTTGGCCGCCAGCGCCGGGGAAATGCAGATCAAACCCACAGGTTTACCGGCTTCGGCAAAGGCCTCGGCCAGTGCCAGGACTTCCGGTTGCAGGCTGCAGCCGGCACCTTCGATGGCGAAGTTGGAGAGGTTCTTCGCTGCACCAAAACCACCGGGCACGATCAGTGCGTCGAAGTCTTCGGCATTGGCCTCGCGGATGTCCTTGACCTGGCCACGGGCTATGCGCGCCGATTCCACCAGGACATTGCGCGCCTCAGGCATCTCCTCACCGGTCAGGTGGTTGATCACATGCAATTGCGCGATGTTGGGGGCGAAGCACTGCACCTGAGCGCCGCGCTGATCCAGGCGCAGCAGGGTGATCACGCTTTCGTGGATCTCGGCACCGTCATAGACGCCACAGCCGGAAAGTATCACTGCAACTTTTTTGCTCATGGGCTCTTCTCCAGATTCATGGCGCTAAATGTCCACTAATTTGCCACCGGTTGCCATAGGGTCAAAGAGTTGACCGCTGATCGTTGGACAACCGTTCCTCGCGGATCGCGCCATGAAATTCAGGTGAGCACTGCGCTGGCCGTTACAGCCTGCTGAGCGTGACGCCCGCAAGTTACTCGGCTGGCGTCTTGGGCTCGTTCCGGGCCATTTCGGCCTTGAGTGCCTGCTCATCGGCGTAGACCTGTTTGGCCAGCCGCGCATTCTTGAATCGTCGACGCAGCCACAGACCAAGACCCAACACCAACAGGGCGCCCAGCACCCATAGTTCGTACTTTTTGACGCTGCCGAGCATGCCTTCCAGAACCGCTCCGAAATGATAGGCCGCGGCGGCCAGCGCGGTGGCCCAGATTGCCGCACCAATGCCGTTGAGGATCAGGTAGCGGCCAGGCGGATACCCCGACAGGCCGATAGCCACCGGCATCACAGTGCGCAGGCCATAGACGAAGCGAAAGCTCAGGACCCAGATGTCCGGATGCTTGCGAATATGTTCCAGCGCCCGATCGCCCATCAATTGCCAGCGCGGCTTGCGCGCCAGCAGCTTGCGTCCGTGCTTGCGGCCCAGGAAGTACCACAGCTGGTCGCCGGCGTAGCTGCCAAGGAACGCCACGACCACTACGATATTGATGTCCATGTAGCCACGGAACGCGAGGAATCCTGCAAGAACCAGGATGGTTTCGCCTTCGAAAAACGTACCCAGGAATAGGGCAAAGTAGCCAAAGTCATTCAGGAATTGTTGGAGCATTGTCTGGGTGCTGGCGAAATGAACGCGCAGCCTAACCCCTTAGGCCCATGGAGGAAAGTATCCAAATGTGTCTCGACGTGAACAAATCCTACAAGGACAATGAATGCGACTACGGGTCACAGGGGTGCACATAACTGTCACACGACGGTCATAATGTGCGCTTATAACTGTCACGCTCGCCCGCCAGCGCGGGCTCAGGAGTCTGCCGTGAGCTTTACCCCCGCCAACCGTTTGTTTCCTGCAACCCGCCTGCGTCGCAACCGTCGTGATGAATTTTCGCGTCGTCTGGTCCGTGAAAACGTCCTGACTACCAACGATCTGATTCTGCCGGTGTTTGTGCTGGACGGTGAAAACCGTCGCGAAGCGGTGGCATCGATGCCGGGCGTCGAACGCCTGACGATCGACCTGTTGCTTGAAGAAGCGGCGCAGTGGGTCGAGCTGGGGATTCCGGCGGTTGCCCTGTTTCCGGTGACCCCGACCGAACTCAAGTCCCTCGACGCCGCGCAGGCCTGGGATCCGCAAGGCATTGCCCAGCGCGCCACCCGCGCTTTGCGTGCGCAGTTCCCGGAACTGGGGGTGATCACCGACGTGGCCCTGGACCCGTTCACCACCCACGGCCAGGACGGCATCCTCGATGAAGACGGCTATGTGCAGAACGACGTTACCGTCGATGCACTGGTCAAGCAGGCCTTGTCCCATGCCGAGGCTGGCGCGCAGGTGGTGGCGCCATCGGACATGATGGATGGCCGCATCCAGGCGATCCGCGAAGCGCTGGAGCTGGCCGGTTACGTCAACGTGCGGATCATGGCCTATTCGGCCAAGTACGCCAGTGCCTACTACGGGCCGTTCCGCGATGCGGTCGGTTCCGCGTTGAACCTGGGCAAGGCCAACAAGGCGTCCTATCAGATGGACCCGGCCAATGGCCATGAAGCCTTGCACGAAGTGGCTAGCGACTTGTCCGAAGGCGCGGATATGGTCATGGTCAAGCCGGGCATGCCGTACCTCGATATCCTTTATCGGGTCAAAGAAGAATTTAAAGTGCCGACCTTTGTCTATCAGGTCAGCGGTGAATACGCCATGCACATGGCGGCGATACAAAACGGCTGGTTGAGCGAAGGGGTGATCCTTGAGTCCCTGACCGCCTTCAAACGTGCCGGCGCTGATGGCATCCTCACTTACTTTGCCGTACGTGCCGCTCAATTGTTACGAGAGCAAAAATAGCCCTCCCAGGAACACGCGATGAATACCGAAGGCCTTACTGAAGTTGCTGTAAACGAAGCCCTGCCTGTGGACGAGCCGGTGGTCGAAGCGGCGCCGGAGCCCGCTCCTGCACCGGTGCCGCCACCAGTGGTCGCCGAGGCGGCACCTGCTGCGCCAGCGGTGCCGGTCCCGGGCCTGGATGACAGCATCCTTTATATTCATCGCGAACTGTCGCAACTGCAGTTCAACATCCGCGTGCTGGAACAGGCGCTGGATGAGTCCTACCCGTTGCTGGAGCGGCTGAAGTTCTTGCTGATCTTCTCCAGCAATCTCGATGAGTTCTTTGAGATTCGTGTCGCCGGCCTGAAGAAGCAGATCACCTTCGCCCGTGAACAAGCCGGCGCCGATGGCCTGCAGCCGCATCAGGCGCTGGCACGCATCAGCGAGTTGGTGCACGGCCATGTCGACCGCCAGTACGCGATCCTCAACGATATTCTGTTGCCGGAGTTGGAGAAGCATCAGGTCCGCTTCATTCGTCGGCGGCACTGGAACACCAAGATCAAGACCTGGGTGCGCCGCTATTTCCGCGACGAAATCGCGCCAATCATCACCCCGATCGGCCTCGATCCGACGCACCCGTTCCCGTTGCTGGTTAACAAGAGCCTGAACTTCATCGTCGAACTCGAAGGGGTCGATGCCTTTGGTCGCGATTCCGGCCTGGCAATCATCCCGGCGCCGCGCTTGCTGCCACGGGTGATCAAGCTGCCGGAAGAAGTCGGAGGTACTGGCGACAATTATGTGTTCCTGTCGTCGATGATCCACGCACACGCCGACGACCTGTTCCAGGGCATGAAGGTCAAGGGTTGCTACCAGTTCCGCCTGACCCGAAACGCCGACCTCGCGCTTGACTCCGAAGACGTCGAAGACCTGGCCCGCGCTCTTCGTGGCGAGCTGTTCTCGCGGCGCTACGGCGATGCGGTGCGTCTGGAAGTGGCCGATACTTGCCCGAAACACCTCTCGGATTACTTGCTCAAGCAGTTCAACCTGAGCGAGACCGAGCTGTATCAGGTCAATGGCCCGGTCAACCTGACCCGTCTGTTCAGCATCACCGGCCTGGACAGCCATCCGGAGCTGCAATACACCCCGTTCACCCCGCAGATCCCGAAATTGCTGCAAAACAGCGAGAACATTTTCAGTGTGGTCGGCAAGCAGGACATCCTGTTGCTGCACCCATTCGAGTCGTTCACCCCGGTGGTCGACCTGCTGCGTCAGGCTGCCAAGGACCCGCATGTATTGGCCGTCCGCCAGACCCTGTACCGTTCCGGCGCCAACTCGGAAATCGTCGACGCGCTGGTGGATGCGGCGCGTAACGGCAAGGAAGTCACCGCGGTGATCGAGTTGCGGGCGCGCTTCGATGAAGAGTCCAACCTGCAACTGGCCAGCCGTCTGCAAGCGGCCGGCGCGGTGGTGATTTATGGCGTGGTCGGCTTCAAGACCCACGCCAAGATGATGCTGATCCTGCGTCGCGAGGCCGGTGAAATTGTCCGTTACGCGCACCTCGGCACCGGTAACTACCACGCCGGCAACGCCCGCCTGTACACCGACTACAGCCTGCTGACTTCCGACGACGCCTTGTGCGAAGACGTCGGCAAGCTGTTCAGCCAGTTGATCGGCATGGGTAAGACGCTGCGCATGAAGAAGCTGCTGCACGCGCCGTTTACCCTGAAGAAGGGCATGCTCGACATGATTGCCCGCGAAACCCAGTTCGCCCTCGACGGCAAGCCGGCGCACATCATTGCCAAGTTCAACTCGCTGACCGATCCGAAGATCATTCGCGCGCTGTACAAGGCCAGCCAGTCAGGGGTGCGCATCGATCTGGTGGTGCGCGGCATGTGCTGCCTGCGTCCGGGCATCGCCGGGGTCTCGCATAACATTCATGTGCGCTCGATCATCGGCCGCTTCCTCGAGCACACCCGGGTGTTCTACTTCCTCAATGGCGGCGAAGAGCAGATGTTCCTCTCCAGTGCCGACTGGATGGAGCGCAACCTCGACAAGCGCGTCGAGACTTGCTTCCCGGTCGAAGGCAAGAAGCTGCTGACCCGGGTCAAGAAGGAGCTGGAACTGTACTTGACCGATAACACCCACAGCTGGAGCCTGCAATCGGACGGTCGCTACGTGCGCAACACCCCGACCGGCAACCAGAACCCGCGCAGCGCCCAGGCGACCTTGCTGGAGCGTTTGGGTAGCCCGATCCTGCCGGTCAGCAGCTGACTCTCAGGCAACAGGCAAAAAAATGGCGATCCCTGAGGATCGCCATTTTTGTTTTCAGCGCACGCTGAGGGTGAATCCGACCCGGGTCAGCCACTCGGCTTCCAGGGCGAAGTCGGCCTGGGTCAGTTGGTTTTCGTCCAGCCAGTTTTCCGGGAACTGCACTTCCAGGCTGTCGCCGTTGGCATGCAGCGATACCTGGGGCATCGCCTGGGTGCCGCGGATGTGGTGGAACAGAATTGCGAAGCGCAGCAGGACGCACAGGCGGATCAGCTTGATGCCTTCGTCGCCGAACTCGGCGAACTTGTCCTTGGGAATATTGCGTCGGTGCCCGCGAACCAGCAGGGCCAGCATCAGTTGGTCTTCACGGGAGAAACCGGCCAGGTCCGAGTGCTCGATCAGGTAGGCGCCATGCTTGTGGTAATGGTAGTGGGCGATGTCCAGGCCGACTTCGTGCACCTTGGCGGCCCAGCCCAGCAGTTCGCGCCAGACGCCGTCATCCAGATCCCAGTCCGCCGCCACCTGGTCGAACGCGTGCAGCGCCTTGCGCTCGACGCGAACGGCCTGATCGAGGTCGACGTGGTAGCGGTCCATCAGGGAGCTGAGGGTGCGTTCGCGCACGTCTTCATGGTGATGACGGCCCAGCAGGTCGTACAGCACGCCTTCGCGCAGCGCGCCGTCGCAGTGGTCCATGCGTTGCAACTCAAGGGCGTCGAAGATCGCTTCGAGGATCGCCAGGCCGGCAGGGAAGATCGCCCGACGGTCAGGCTTGATGCCCTCGAAATCGATTTTCTCCGCGTCGCCGAGCTTGAACAGCTTGCGTTTGAGCCAGGCCAGGCCCTCGGCATTGACCTCGCCAGTGCCGTGGCCTCCGGCCTTGAGCGCCAGGCCGATGGCACGGATGGTGCCCGAGGAGCCGATGGCCTCATCCCAGGTCAGGCGGTGCAGGGCGTGTTCAATGCTCATGATCTCCAGGCGCGCCGCAGTGTACGCCTGGGCGTAGCGGGCCGGGGTGATCTTGCCGTCCTTGAAGTAGCGCTGGGTGAAGCTCACGCAGCCCATCTGCAGGCTTTCACGCAGCAGCGGTTCAAAGCGCTGGCCAATGATAAATTCGGTGCTGCCACCGCCGATGTCGGCCACCAGGCGCTTGCCCGGGGTGTCAGCGAGGGTGTGGGACACGCCGAGGTAGATCAGGCGGGCCTCTTCACGACCGGAAATGACTTCGACCGGATGCCCGAGAATTTCCTCGGCGCGGCGGATGAACTCGCCGCGGTTGCGCGCTTCACGCAGGGCGTTGGTGCCGACGATTCGCACGGCGCCCAGGGGCATGCCGTTGATCAGTTGGGCAAAGCGCTTGAGGCAGTCGAGCCCGCGCTGCATGGACTCTTCGCTGAGCTGGCGTGCTTCGTCGATCCCGGCAGCCAACTGAACCTTTTCGCCGAGCCTCTCGAGAATGCGTATTTCATTGTGGTGAGCTTTGGCCACGACCATATGAAAGCTGTTCGAGCCCAGGTCGATAGCGGCGATCAGGGACAGATTCTTGGCTTGGGATTGGGGCATGGTCTAGGGGTCTCGGTCGATAACCTGACCATCGTGCCACGATCAATCGCTGCCGCCAACGCGCAGTGTTCAAAGCCTTGATCCAGTGCAGGAAAACTGCTGACGGCTGCGCGGTCAATCGCGGGCAAGCCCGCTCCCATATGTGGGTTTCCATGTTGCCATTCACGGTGGGCGCGGGCTTGCCTGCGAAGACGGGCTGACCGACGCTGAAGAACGGTCAGCCCGCCGCCTCGACCGTCCCGATAAAGTTCGCCAGCTCCGCCGTCTGCGGCTGGGCAAACAACGTCTTGGGATCACCCACCTCATGCACCTTGCCCTGGTGCATGAACACCAACTTATCCCCAACCTCTCGGGCGAAACGCATTTCGTGGGTGACCATAATCAGCGTCATGCCTTCCTTTGCCAGTTGCCGGACCACACTCAGCACTTCGTTGACCAGCTCCGGGTCGAGTGCCGAGGTGATTTCGTCGCACAGCAACACTTTTGGCGACATGGCCAGGGCACGGGCAATCGCCACCCGCTGTTGCTGGCCGCCGGACAGTCGGTCCGGAAAGGCATCGAACTTTTCCCCCAGTCCGACCCGTTCCAACATCTGACGCGCCAGTTCGGCGGCCTTGGCTTTGGGCACTTTTTGCACCACCTGTGGCGCGAGCATGACGTTCTCACCCACGGTCAGGTGCGGGAACAGGTTGAACTGCTGGAACACCATGCCGACTTTCTGCCGCAGGCTGCGCAGGTCGGCGCGGGCGGTATCGAGGTATTCGCCGTCGACTTCGATCACCCCGTCGTTGATTGACTCCAGGCCGTTGAGGGTACGCAGCAAGGTCGATTTACCCGAGCCACTGCGGCCAATGATTGCGACTACCTGGCCTTCCTCGATGCTCAGGTCGATCCCTTTGAGCACATGATGGTCGCCGTAGTATTTATGCAGGGCGGAAATTCTAAGCAGAGGCATGCAGTCTCCTTTCCAGGTATCGCGCACTGAGCGACAAGGGGTAGCAAAGCAGGAAGTAGCCGAGGGCGACGAGGCCGTAGACCATGAAAGGTTCGAAGGTGGCGTTGGCGAGCATGCCGCCGGTCTTGGTCAGTTCGGTGAAGCCGATGATCGAGGTGACGGCAGTGCCTTTGACCACTTGCACCGAGAAGCCCACGGTCGGCGCCACGGCGATGCGCAGGGCTTGCGGCAGGATCACGTAGCGCAACTGTTCCAACGGGCTCAGCGCCAGGCTGGACGATGCCTCCCATTGGCCGTTGGGGATCGAATCGACGCAGCCGCGCCAGATCTCCGCCAGGTAAGCGCTGGTAAATAGCGTCAGTGCAATCGCCGCCGCCATCCACGGTGAAATCTCCACCCCGGCCAGCGCCACGCCGAAAAACACCAGAAATAGCTGCATCAACAGCGGCGTGCCCTGGAATAGCTCGATGTAAGTACGGGCGACGCGACGCGGCAGGGCTTTATCTGAAATGCGCATGACCATGATCAGCAAGCCGATCAGCCCGCCGCCAATAAAGGCCACCAGCGACAGCGCCAGGGTCCATTGCAGGCCGGTCAGCAGGTTGCGCACGATGTCCCAGAAGGTGAAATCGCTCATCGGCTACTCCTTGTAATGAACCGCTGGCCGATCCAGTTCAGCAATTGGCGGATCAGCAGTGCCATGCACAGGTACAGCAGCGTGGTCAGGGCATAGGTTTCAAAGGCGCGGAAGTTGCGCGATTGAATGAAGTTGGCGGCGAAACTCAGCTCTTCGGTGGCGATCTGTGAACACACCGCCGAGCCGAGCATGACGATGATGATCTGGCTGCTCAGGGCCGGCCAGACTTTGCCCAGCGCTGGCAGCAGCACCACGTGGCGGAACGCCTCGAAACGCGTCATCGCGAGTGCCGCCGCGGCCTCCAGTTGACCCCGGGGGATCGCCTGGATGCCGGCGCGGATGATCTCGGTGGAATAGGCGCCGAGGTTGATCACCATCGCCAGCACCGCCGCCTGCCACTCGGAAATTTGCACGCCCAGGGACGGCAAACCGAAAAAGATGAAAAACAGCTGCACCAGGAAGGGCGTGTTGCGGATCAACTCGACGTAGACCGCGAAGATCCCCGAGAAAGGCCGGATATTCCACGCCCGCACCAGCGCCCCGACGATGCCCAGTCCCACGCCAAGCACAGCGCCGATGGCGGTCAGCTCAAGGGTGAACAACGCGCCGCGCAACAACAGGTCGGTGTTGCTCAGCACCGGCAGGAAATCGAACTGATAAGCCATAAAACGTCTCCAGCGTGCCGAATCAGAGGTCGGCCGGCAACGGCTCTTTCAGCCAGGTCATGGCGTTCTTTTCCAGTGCGCCGTCGCTCTTGGCGGTCACCAGGATCTGGTTGACCTTGTCCAGCAGCGCCGGCTCGTTTTTGTTAACGCCTACGTAGACCGGCGAATCCTTGAGCTTCACTTTCAGCACGGGCACCCGTTTCGGGCTCTTTTCGCTGATCGCGACCATCACCACGTTACCGCTGGCAATCAGGTCGACTTGCCCGGCCAGGTACGCAGCAATGGTCGAGTTGTTGTCTTCAAAACGCTTGATGGTCACGCCTTCGGGGGCGACCTTGGTCAGCTCGATGTCTTCGATCGCGCCGCGGGTGACGCTGATGGTCTTGCCCTTGAGGTCGTCCAGCGACGTGATGTCGGCATCTGGCGGACCGAATACGGCGAGGTAGAACGGCGCATAGGGGCGGGAGAAGTCGATAACTTTCTCGCGCTCGGGGTTTTTGCCGAGGCTGGAAATCACCAGGTCGACTTTGCCGGTGGTGAGGAACGGAATGCGGTTGGTGCTGTTGACCGGGGTCAGTTCAAGTTTGACCTTGAGTTGGTCGGCCAGCAGCTTCGCGGTGTCGATGTCGAGACCGCGTGGCTTCATGTCTGGCCCGACCGAGCCGAAGGGGGGGAAGTCCTGGGGCACGGCCACCTTGAGGACGCCGCGTTTGACCACATCCTCCAGGCCGTCGGCGTGGGCGGGTGCCTGGCTCAGCATCAGGCTGGCAAACAGGGCGGCGAGGAGGGCGCTGTAACGCTGGGTCATGGCAAATCTCCGGATCGGCAAGGAGTGATTTCTGCGGATCGACAGAGCATGGGTCATGCCAACTTGGGGTTTGCGGGCGCCAGGGCACGGTTTTGCTGGCGCAGTACGGTCTTACTGGTCTGAACAGTCAGGTTGCATTTCGCACCCCGATGGCGCAGCCGTGGAAAGCGCCGAACCCCCATGGGGCACGACTTGCCGGGCGTCGCGAATAGCTTTACAACTGACCGCACCTTGGCCTGGTTCGTCTGGAAAACCATGAATTCGATCTCCCGCGCCGTACCCGAAGTGGCGCTGCAAGCCATCCGCAAACTGATTACCGAGCAGGGCTTCGGCCCTGGGGATGCCCTGCCTTCGCAACGAGACCTGGCGGTACAGCTGGGTGTCAGCCGGGCTTCTTTGCGTGAGGCGTTGTCTTCCCTCAGTGCGTTGGGCGTCATCAGCGTCCAGCCGGGCAAAGGCGTGTTCGTGCAGGCGTCGGTGGAGCTGCCGCAAGGCGAGACCGCGCCGGGCTGGCCGTTCGCGGCGCAGGCTTCGCCGCTGGATATCTTTCAGTTGCGCTATGCGTTGGAGAGCTTTGCGGCGGGGTTGGCGGCGGTGACCCTGAGCACTGATGAGCTCGATGCACTGGAAGACAATGTCGCCGCCATGCGCAATGAACTGAAGTCTGGCGACTTCGAAGCAGCGGCCCGGCTGGACTTTGAGTTCCACCGACGCATCCTGCTGGCCAGCGGCAATCAAGCGATGCTGAGCATCCTGACGGCCAGGGCCGACATCTTTCTAGAGAGTCAGAAGCTACCGTTCATCCGGGCCGAGCGGGCCATGGAAACCTGGCAGGAACACCGCAAGATCCTTCGCGCCCTTAGCCGCCGGGCCTCTGGCGCCGCGCAAAAGGCCATGCAGGAACACGTACGCAATGCCGCTTTGCGTACAGGAATTGCGTTCATCGCTCCCCTTACCCCATGACGTGAGCTATACCCAAACTCATGCATCACCATAGCGAGACTCAATCAACTGCGGCTTCCTGAACGGGGGAAGGGCGGCTATGATGGGCCACGTTTTTTTGCTTACAACCTGGAGACTTCCATGAGCAGCGATCTTATCAAACACGTTAGCGACGCTAGCTTCGAAGCTGACGTACTCAAGGCCGAAGGTGCTGTACTGGTCGACTACTGGGCTGAGTGGTGCGGTCCATGCAAGATGATCGCTCCGGTCCTGGACGAAATCGCTGAGACCTACAAGGGCAAGCTGACCGTTGCCAAGCTGAACATCGACGAGAACCAGGAAACCCCTGCCAAGCACGGCGTGCGCGGTATTCCTACGCTGATGCTGTTCAAGAACGGCAACGTTGAAGCGACCAAGGTCGGTGCGCTGTCGAAGTCGCAACTGGCTGCTTTCCTCGACGCCAACATTTAAGCGTCGTTGCAAGTGTCACCCAAAAAGCCCCGCAATTTGCGGGGCTTTTTCGTTATTCAGGGCTAGACGCTCCGAAATACAGGTGGTACATTCGGCCCCGCACTGGTTTCTCCAATGCCCCCTGCAAGCCGTCGCCGACGCACTCCTTTTCGAATAAGTACGCGATTCTGTCGCCTTCTCCGCGGCGCGGCCTCATTAAGCCAAAAGCTTAATTTCCCCCCTCTATAAATGATTACGTCATTCCTATATGAATCTGACTGAACTCAAGCAAAAGCCGATTACCGAACTGCTCGAATTGGCCGAACAGATGGGCATAGAAAATATGGCCCGTTCGCGCAAGCAGGACGTGATTTTCTCCCTGCTGAAAAAGCACGCGAAAAGCG
The DNA here is from genome assembly GCF_019212185.1 of Pseudomonas fluorescens. NCBI lineage: Bacteria > Pseudomonadati > Pseudomonadota > Gammaproteobacteria > Pseudomonadales > Pseudomonadaceae > Pseudomonas > Pseudomonas fluorescens. Next base: position 6,294,143 of record NZ_CP078138.1, on the reverse strand, counting down.
GCGAGGAAATCTCCGGTGATGGCGTGCTGGAGATCCTCCAGGACGGCTTCGGCTTCCTGCGCTCTGCAGACGCTTCCTATCTCGCCGGCCCGGACGATATCTACGTCTCGCCGAGCCAGATCCGTCGCTTCAACTTGCGTACCGGTGACACCATCGTTGGCAAGATCCGCCCGCCAAAAGAAGGCGAGCGTTACTTCGCACTGCTCAAGGTCGACACGATCAACTTCGATCGTCCGGAGAACGCGAAGAACAAGATTCTCTTCGAGAACCTGACCCCGCTGTTCCCGACCGTACGCATGAAGATGGAAGCCGGTAACGGTTCCACCGAAGACTTGACCGGTCGTGTGATCGACCTGTGCGCACCGATCGGCAAAGGCCAGCGCGGTCTGATCGTGGCACCGCCGAAAGCCGGTAAAACGATCATGCTGCAGAACATCGCGGCGAACATTGCGCGTAACAACCCTGAAGTTCATCTGATCGTGCTGCTGATCGACGAGCGTCCGGAAGAAGTAACCGAAATGCAGCGCACCGTGCGCGGCGAAGTGGTTGCCTCGACGTTCGACGAGCCACCAACCCGCCACGTGCAGGTTGCCGAAATGGTGATCGAGAAGGCCAAGCGCCTGGTTGAACACAAGAAGGACGTGGTGATCCTGCTCGACTCCATCACCCGTCTGGCCCGTGCCTACAACACCGTGATCCCGAGCTCCGGCAAGGTCCTCACCGGTGGTGTCGATGCCCACGCCCTGGAGAAACCAAAGCGTTTCTTCGGCGCCGCGCGGAACATCGAAGAAGGCGGCTCGCTGACCATCATCGCCACCGCACTGGTTGAAACCGGTTCGAAGATGGACGAAGTGATCTACGAGGAATTCAAGGGCACCGGCAACATGGAACTGCCGCTGGATCGTCGTATCGCTGAAAAACGCGTGTTCCCGGCCATCAACATCAACCGTTCCGGCACCCGCCGCGAAGAGTTGCTGACCGCCGACGACGAGTTGCAGCGCATGTGGATCCTGCGCAAGTTGCTGCACCCGATGGACGAAGTCGCCGCCATCGAGTTCCTGGTCGACAAGCTGAAAACGACCAAGACCAACGATGAGTTCTTCCTGTCGATGAAACGCAAGTAAGTCGAACAGGTTGAAAAAGCCGGGGAAACCCGGCTTTTTGCTATCTGAATTTTGCTCAACCGGCAGTTCGTGGTTCTGAAGCGCAAGGTTCGGCGCTAAACTGCCTGCCCCGAACGCCACGGCCAAGTGAGGCTTACGCATGCAGTATCGCGATTTGCGCGACTTTATCAGCGGCCTGGAACAGCGCGGTGAACTCAAGCGCATCCAGGTTCCAGTGTCCCCTGTGCTGGAAATGACCGAGGTCTGCGATCGCACGCTGCGCGCCAAGGGCCCGGCACTGTTGTTCGAAAATCCTACTGGCTACGATATCCCGGTGCTCGGCAACCTGTTTGGCACGCCCGAGCGCGTGGCCCTGGGCATGGGCGCCGAGGCGGTCAGCGAGCTGCGCGAAATCGGCAAGCTGCTGGCGTTCCTCAAGGAGCCCGAGCCGCCGAAAGGCCTCAAGGATGCATGGTCGAAGCTACCGATCTTCCGCAAGATCATTTCCATGGCGCCGAAGGTGGTCAAGGACGCGATCTGCCAGGAAGTGGTCATCGAAGGCGATGACGTCGATCTGGCCATGCTGCCGGTGCAGACCTGCTGGCCGGGCGACGTCGGGCCGCTGATCACCTGGGGCCTGACCGTGACCAAGGGTCCGAACAAGGACCGGCAGAACCTCGGCATCTACCGCCAGCAAGTGATTGGTCGCAACAAAGTGATCATGCGCTGGTTGAGCCATCGTGGCGGCGCGCTCGATTATCGCGAGTGGTGCGAGAAGCATCCGGGGCAACCGTTTCCGGTGTCCGTGGCGCTGGGCGCCGACCCTGCGACCATCCTTGGCGCGGTGACGCCGGTACCGGACAGCCTGTCCGAATACGCCTTCGCCGGTCTGCTGCGCGGTAACCGTACCGAGCTGGTGAAGTGCCGTGGCAACGATTTGCAGGTTCCGGCCACCGCCGAAATCATCCTTGAAGGGGTGATTCATCCTGGGGAGATGGCCGACGAGGGGCCGTATGGCGACCATACTGGCTACTACAACGAAGTCGACAGCTTCCCGGTGTTCACTGTCGAGCGCATCACCCATCGCATCAAACCGATCTACCACAGCACTTACACCGGCCGTCCACCGGATGAGCCGGCGATTCTCGGCGTGGCCCTGAACGAAGTGTTCGTGCCGATCCTGCAGAAGCAGTTCCCGGAAATCACTGACTTCTACCTGCCGCCCGAGGGCTGCTCGTACCGGATGGCCGTGGTCACCATGAAAAAGCAGTACCCAGGCCACGCCAAGCGGGTAATGCTGGGTGTCTGGTCGTTTTTGCGACAGTTCATGTACACCAAGTTCGTTATCGTCACCGACGACGATATCAACGCCCGCGACTGGAACGACGTGATCTGGGCCATCACCACGCGCATGGATCCCAAGCGCGACACGGTGATGATCGATAACACGCCGATCGACTACCTCGACTTCGCCTCGCCGATTTCCGGCCTGGGCTCGAAGATGGGGCTCGATGCCACGCACAAGTGGCCCGGTGAAACCACGCGCGAGTGGGGGCGGGTGATCGTCAAGGATGAGGCGGTGACGCGCCGGATCGATGCCATCTGGAATCAGTTAGGAATAGATTGATGCGTGTAACCTTGCAGCCGTCCGGAGCAGTGCTTGAGATACAGCCCGGCGAGCGAATTCTCGATGGCGCGCGACGCCTGGGTTATGACTGCCCGCAAAGCTGCCGCAACGGCAACTGCCATGTGTGCGCGGCGTTATTGGTCGAAGGCCGGGTCGAACAGACTGGTGAGGTGCGCGACCACGGTGAGTTCTACACTTGCATAGCAGCGCCGCTGGAAGACTGCATCGTGTTGTGGGATGGCGTTCTTGCGCTGGGAGAACTGCCGGTGCGCAGTCTGTCGTGTCAGGTCATCGAATGTCTGGACGTTGGCGGCGACACCTGGCGGGTCCGCCTGCGGGCGCCGGCGGGCAAGCCGCCGCGCTATCACGCCGGGCAGTACTTGATGATCGAACGCGAGAATGGCGAAAAATCCGCCTTCTCCCTGGCCTCCGCTCCGCATTCCGGACGTGACCTGGAAATCCACGTGCTGGCTCGCGAGGCCAGCGCCCGGAGCCTGATCGAACAACTGCAACGCAACGGCATGGCGCGCATCGAAATGCCTTTTGGCGATACCCACCTCGCCGAATTACCGGACGGTCCGCTGGTGTTGATCGCGGCAGGTACCGGGATGGGCCAGATCCACAGCCTGCTTGAACACTGCCGGGCCAAGGGCTTCAAGCATCCCGTGCATCTGTATTGGGGCGTGCGTCGGCCGGAAGATTTCTACCAGATGGAGCACTGGGACGAATGGCAGAAATTGCCCAATCTGTTCCTGCATCAGGTGGTCAGTGATTTGTGTGGCTGGGAAGGGCGCTGTGGCATGTTGCACGAAGCGGTGTGCCAGGACTTCCCCGATCTCAAGCCGCTGCATGTGTATGCCAGCGGTTCACCGGCGATGGTCTACGGCACGCTGGACGCCCTGGTCGAAGCCGGCATGGATGCCCACCAAATGCGCGCCGACGTATTTGCATACGCGCCTCGATCTTGATCCTCGATCTTGATCCTCGATCGTGATCCCCGATCGTGATCCCGTCTAAAACCGCACCCCGGTGGTAATCATCGCCGCGTTGAAGCCGAGCAAAACCAGCTCGGCTGATACCGGTCCGTAGTAAGTGCCCAGGGAGGGAATGACGACCGGTGCAACGCCGTATCGGTTGAGCGGGATCTTGTTCTGGTACTTGCCGTGATAACCCTCCAGTAGTCCTCCGGTGAGCTTCACGTAGAGCGGATAGTCCGCACTGTCGTAGCGTTTGCCGCCATAGGCGTAATAGGCTCGCTGGTCGAACGAGTTGAGGAAGGTCGCGCCGCCCAGCAGCCAGCCGGAGGCATCGTGGTACTCCAGGCCAAGCAACTGCTGGTGATTGTTGTGCTCGGGGTCTGGGGAAAAGTGTCGGGTATAGACACTGGTTTGCAGATACCAGGTCCCTTGCTCGTCATCTTGCGCCCAGGCGTGGGTTGTATAGGTGAACGCCAGAAGCAGGCAGATCCAGGATTTTTTCATCGTTGGTTCCTTCAACGCGATAAGGCTGGCGTTGTGACCGGCCTTTATACGGGACTGCTCCTGTTGCCAAGCTGAACGTGCTGGCGGTTGTCGTAGTGCGAATAGCTTATGGTTAGTACATAAAGATATTTAAGCGGCGTTGCAAATGACGTTAGGCTATATATCGCTGACTTATTGAATATTTATCCGGGAAAGTTCTGAGTTCTTAGTAAGTTGCGAGCGGTAGTTAGAGCTTTACGTTCAATTGAGCTAAAGTTACTTACATCTCGCAACAACTGTGGGGGCGATTGTTTCTATCATGACAGCCATTGAATCCGACTTTCTCAAAGTGGCTTATCCTCCGCGGCTTGATCTGGGTGCGCAATTGACGCGCGAGCAGTTGCTCAACTCGATGCAATCCACCATGGCTCTGCACAAAGGCGGGCCGGTCTGGTTGTTCGCCTATGGCTCGTTGATCTGGCGTCCGGAATGCTCGGCGGTCGAACGTGTGCGCGGGCGGGTGCATGGCTACCACCGTGGCCTGTACCTGTGGTCCCACGAGCATCGCGGCACGCCGGAGTTGCCGGGGCTGGTATTTGGCCTGGACCGTGGCGGCTCGTGCAGCGGGTTTGCCTATCGCTTGCCTGAGGAACAACTGGAAGCCTCGCTGTACGCCCTGTGGCAGCGCGAAATGCCGGTTCCTTCCTATCGCCCGCACTGGCTCAACTGCCGGCTCGAGGATGGAAGCAAGGTTCAGGCATTGGGCTTTGTCCTGGAGCGACACCTGCCCAGCTATGCCGGAAATTTGCCGGATCATGTGCTCAGCCAGGTCTTTGAAAGCGCCTGCGGGCGCTATGGGACGACGCGCGATTACGTCGAGCAAACGGTCAGCGCTCTGCGTAGCCACGCCATGCCGGACCGCAATCTGGAGGCGCGGCTCAAGCGCTGTGGCACAGCCCGGGATCACGCGGATGCGCCGCGGCACTGAAGCCGGCATCCGTTGCTCATCAATCAGTCGCCGCTGTAGGAATTGAAGTGCAACTTTTTGCGACGCTTCCCGCAAGGCTCTCGGAAATGCCGGGATAGGGCTTTTACAACGCTGTCCGTACCCTTTTGCATCAGTGCCAAACCCGGCACCGGAATGCGGAGGGCGGTATGCGTTGGCTTGGTTTGTTTTTGATGTTGTGTGTGGCGGGCGAAGGTTTGGCCGCAGAAATCTTCCTGGTGGCGGAGTACAGTCCAAAACCGATTTATCCCAGTGCGCTGCACAGGGCAGGGGTGACAGGCGATGTAAAAGTCAGCTTGACCGTGCATGCCGATGGTTCGGTGAGCAAGGTCCGCGTCCTGCAAAGTGACCATCCCGGTCTGGCGGACGCGGCGAAGGAGGCGACAGAGCAGTGGCGGTTCAAGCCCTGGACGGTAGATGCCGAAAAGCTGGCGGTAGTGGAGTTGATAGCGCCCATCCAGTTCCGCCTGGATGACCCAATTGATGCCCATGCGTGGCTCAAGGAGGTGAAATGCCGCGAGATCAACCGCAGCTTTGTCCGCTTCGCAGAATTCAACTGGGTCGATCTGACGGCGTTTCGCTACACCCGCGCGTATCTGACGAACGGGGTATTCCATCACCAATGGTCGAACGAGGAGCGCCTGGCTCTGATTGCCAAGTTGAACCGGCAGGCGCCCTACATTGCCCGAGAGTGCCTGAACAGCCCCCACTCGCGTTTCAAACGATTTCTGCCTGAGGAAATTCGCAAGCTCCTCTAGCGAACCTGCACCACCACCTTGCCCACCGCCTTGCGCTGACCCAGGTCGTTGATCGCCTGGGCGGCGTTGTCCAGCGGATAGACCTGCGACACCAGTGGCTTCAACTTGCCCTCACCGAACCAGGCGAACAATTGCTGGAAGTTGGCGGCGTTGTCCTGCGGTTGGCGCTGGGCGAAGGAGCCCCAGAACACTCCAACTACGGCGGCGCCCTTGAGCAGTGCGAGGTTGACCGGCAGTTCGGGGATACGTCCGCTGGCAAAGCCCACCACCAACAGGCGGCCGTTCCAGGCGATGGCGCGGATGGCCTGATCGAACAGGTCGCCGCCGACCGGGTCGTAGATCACATCGGCGCCCTGGCCGTCGGTCAGGCGCTTGATTTCGTCCTTGAGGCTGGTTTCGCTGTAGTTGATCAACTCATCGGCGCCGGCGGCCTTGGCTACCGCCAGTTTCTCGCTGCTGCTGGCGGCAGCAATCACCCGGGCGCCCATGGCTTTGCCGATTTCCACTGCGGCCAGGCCGACGCCGCCGGAGGCGCCCAGTACCAGCAGGGTTTCTCCCGGCTGCAGGTTGCCGCGTTGTTTCAGCGCGTGCATCGAGGTGCCGTAGGTCATGCTGAACGCTGCAGCGGTATTGAAATCCATCGACGACGGGATTGGCAGGACGTTATAGCCCGGTACCGCGACCTGCTCGGCAAAGCTGCCCCAGCCGGTCAGCGCCATGACCCGGTCGCCCACCCTGAGGTGACTGACCTTTTCCCCCACTGCGTTGACCACGCCTGCCGCTTCACCGCCCGGTGAAAATGGGAAGGGCGGCTTGAACTGGTATTTGCCCTCGATGATCAGCGTGTCCGGGAAGTTGACCCCGGCGGCATGCACCTCCAGCAGGATTTCGTTCTTCTTCGCGACAGGACTGGCGACGTCTTCCAGCACCAGCGATTCGGCAGGGCCGAAGGCTTTGCACAGCACGGCTTTCATCAGGGCTATTCCTTTGGGAGTGATGGCCGATAAGTGTAGGTGTGTGAGTCAACGGGTCAACGAGCATGCCCCACCCTGATAGTCGGCCATAAGCTTTGCGCTTGGGCTGGCGTGGGTGGATCGCTATGCTAGGCCGCCAACCGGATAAGGAGCGAATTGTGAAAGCGTGGATCATGTTGATGCTGGCCCTGTCTCTGCCTATGGCAGCACTGGGCGAAGAAGCCAAAGAGGGTGCGGCGCCGAAAGTCAGCTACATCAGCCTGAGCCCGCCGTTCGTGGGCAATTACGGCCTGGACGGCACGCCCAAGCTCAAGGTCTACAAGGCCGACGTGGCGTTGCGTGTCACCGGCGATGAGGCGGCCAAGGCGGTCAAGGCCAATGAGCCGTTGATCCGTAATCAACTGGTCGCGCTGTTCAACCAGCAGACCAGCGAAACCATGAACAACGTCGAAGCCAAGGAAAAACTGCGCCAGGAAGCCCTGAAGCAGACCCAGCAGGTCATGAACGACGAAACCGGCAAGCCGATGGTCGAGGATCTGTTGTTCAACAACCTGATCATTCAGTAAGGGCCGACGGGCGCTAATGCTCCATCAGCGCAATGCAAGTACGGCAGCCCATTGCTCGGCGGTGACCGGCATCACCGAAAGCCGGCTGCCTTTCTGCACCAGGGGCATCTGTTCCAGGGCACTTTGTTGCTTCAGGTAGTCGAGCCTGAGCACCTTGGGAAAGGTTTCCACGTGCGCGACGTTGATCGCACTCCAAGGGTTCTTTTCAGCGTTGGCCTTGGGGTCGAAGTAGTGGCTCTCGGGCTCCAGCGCCGTCGGGTCCGGGTAGGCGGCTTCGATGATCCGCCCGATCCCGGCGATACCCGGCTCGGGGCAGCTTGAGTGATAAAAGAAAAACTCGTCACCCACCGCCATGGCTCGCAGGAAATTCCGTGCCTGGTAGTTGCGAACCCCGTCCCAACGGGCTTCGCCGAGCTTTTCCAGGCCTTTGATTGAGAGCTCGTCGGGCTCGGATTTCATCAGCCAATAGGTCATCTTTTATGCTCCAAAAGAAGGGGGCGCGAAGGATAAGGGTAAATATATGACAAACCGACGGTCGGTTGACGCCAGTGTTTGCGTGTCGCCTCACGTTACCGCAAAATGCCGGACTTTTAAGCAAGACGCGGCAAGCACGGCCTGGAATGGACACGGCTGCTGACATCGTGTGTGACACGCCTTGAGGGGGGCAATCGATGCAACGCAAGCCGGATTTACTCTGGGTACTGGTGATCGTGTTTGGTCTGGGTGTGGTGACGACCGGTTACGCACAGAGCCTGTGGGCCAACAAGACCGATGCACCGATCGAAGTCGCGCAACAGATCCAGCCCTTCAAGCGCTAAGGTTCAAGTGTCAAGGATCGCCGGGTCGGCAACGTACCACTGGCGATCGGTCACCGTGCCTTGCAGCGGCACATCCCAACTGGCTTGTGCCAGCTTCCCGACTTTCTGACATTCGTGGGCCAGGCCCATCAGCGTCGGCTTGCGCCAGCTTTTGCGGCGCTCCAGATACGCCAGGCTGCGGTCATAGAAACCGCCGCCCATGCCCAGGCGCCCACCGTCCTCGTCAAAACCGACCAGCGGCAACAGCACCAGGTCCAGTGTCCAGACCTTGCGCTGGCGCGCCGGGTTGACTCGCGGCTCGAGAATGCGAAAACGGTTGGGCTGCAGTTTTTCGCCGGGACGAATGCGCTGGAAGACCATTTTGGTCCGAGGCCAGGCGCTGAGCACCGGCAGGTAGGTGGCCTTGCCCCGGCGCTGGGCGGCGCGCAGCAGCAGGCGCGGATCGATTTCACCGTCGGTGGGCAGGTACAGGGATATGTGTCTGGCCCGGCGAAACAACGGATGTTGCGCCAGTTGTCGATACAGCCCGCGGGCGGCCTGCTGTTGCTGGCGGCCGGTCAGTGCGCGGCGGGCCTTGCGCAACTGGCGTCGAAGTTGCGGGCGGGAAAGCGGCGCAGGTTCGGTCATCGTCTTGGGCTGTTCGAGTGTCGAATACGCCAGAAGGGCGTGATCGTAAAAAGCCGATGCCAGTATGAACTGGCATCGGCTTGAATCAGGCTCCCCGGATGAACCGCTGCTGACTTAGCCCTTGAACCCGAAAGTTCAAGGTGGAAGATGCAGTAGGCTTTAAGGCTTTCCGTCTAGCGGACATGCACACCAGCCCAACGTGCAACCTCCAGGGTAGTGCGAATCGGCTCAGGGACATCGTCAACTGGCAAGCACCCCAGGGAGTGGCGCGAGTATACCGCAACCACCCCAAGGAATCAGCTTTTGCCTACATCCTGATCGGACGCGAGCACCAGGTCGACGCGATCGAGCAGATCACGCACCTGCTCGCGAGTCGAGCCGCTGGCCTGCACGTCCGGTCGTTCCTGGCTGTGCAGCAGGTCATGGGTGATGTTCAAGGCGGCCATCACGGCAATGCGATCGGCGCCGATGACTTTGCCGCTGCTGCGGATTTCGCGCATCTTGCCGTCCAGGTAGCGGGCGGCGCTCACCAGGTTGCTGCGTTCTTCCTGGGGGCAGATGATCGAATACTCTTTATCGAGGATCTGCACGGTGACGCTATTGCTTGAACTCATGAGTCTTGCTCCAGGGCCTTGAGGCGCGAAATCATCGATTCGACCTTACGCCGGGCGATTTCATTTTTTTCAATGAGGTGCGCGCGTTCCTCGCGCCAGGTTTTTTCCTGAGCTAGTAAGAGTCCGTTTTGACTCTTTAGTTGCTCGACTCGGGTAATTAACAACTCGAGTCTGGCCATCAGCGCTTGCAGGTCGTCGTCTTCCATTGTCTTCACTGTCTGATGGGGGGCGGACTTCAGGCGCGATCTCGCACCGCGTGGTGTCAGATGCTCGGCGTTAACATCGCGAGCAGGCTCGCTCCTACAGGGGAGTCGATGTAGGATACAAGGCCTTCATTCTAGACATAGCGCCGCTTGGCGCCTAGCTACCCATGCCCATTCAGAATTCTCCGTACCAAGCCTTTGCCACCCTGCTGCAAACCAGCGGCCATCCTGTCTCGCCTGCCGAACTGCACGGCCTGTTGCTCGGCCGCAGCTGCGCCGGCGCCGGCTTTGATGCCGAAGGCTGGCTGATCGATGCCGCCGAACTGCTCGAAAGCGAGCCGCATGACAATGTCCGCAACGCCCTGATCGGCCTGCAGGAGATGGTCAAGGGCGAGCTGACCGGCGAAGACATGACCGTGGTCCTGCTGTTGCCAACCGACGATGCGCCGCTCACTGAGCGTGCAGCCGCGCTGGGCGAGTGGTGCCAGGGTTTCCTCAGCGGTTTTGGCCTGAACTGCCGTGACAGCAGCATGCTGAGTACCGAAGCCACCGAAGTGTTGCAGGACCTTTCGGCCATTTCCCAGGTCCAGGACGCTCTGGAAGAGTCCGACGACGGCGAAAACGACTATATGGAAGTCATGGAGTACCTGCGGGTCGCCCCATTGCTGCTGTTTACCGAGACCAAAAAAGCCGCCGAACCGGCTGCTGCCAAGCCATCGCTGCATTAATCCATTGCTGGAAAGGGACGCCCATCTGCCCATGATTCATATCCCGAAATCGGAATACACCCGCCGCCGCAAGGCGCTGATGGCGCAGATGGAACCCAACAGCATCGCAATCCTGCCGGCCGCCGCCGTGGCGATCCGCAACCGTGACGTCGAGCACGTCTACCGCCAGGACAGCGATTTCCAATACCTCAGCGGTTTCCCGGAGCCTCAGGCAGTCATTGTCCTGATCCCTGGGCGCGAGCACGGCGAGTACATCCTGTTCTGTCGCGAGCGCAATGCCGAGCGCGAACTTTGGGATGGCCTGCGTGCCGGCCAGGAAGGCGCGATTCGCGATTTCGGTGCTGATGATGCCTTTCCGATTACCGATATCGACGACATTCTCCCCGGCCTGATCGAAGGCCGTGACCGGGTGTACTCGGCGATGGGCAGTAACGCGGAATTCGACCGGCACCTGATGGAGTGGATCAACGTGATTCGCTCCAAGGCGCACCTCGGCGCCCAGCCGCCGAACGAATTCGTTGCTCTGGATCATCTGTTGCACGACATGCGCCTGTATAAATCGGCGGCAGAGGTCAAGGTGATGCGCGAAGCCGCGCGGATTTCCGCCCAGGCCCATATCCGGGCGATGCAAGCGAGCCGAGTGGGCTTGCACGAGTTCAGCCTTGAAGCCGAGCTGGATTACGAGTTCCGCAAGGGTGGGGCAAAAATGCCGGCCTATGGCTCGATCGTCGCCGCCGGGCGCAACAGTTGCATCCTGCACTACCAACAGAATGACGCGCAGCTCAAGGACGGCGACCTGGTCCTGATCGACGCCGGCTGCGAGATCGACTGTTACGCCAGCGATATCACACGCACCTGGCCGGTCAACGGCAAGTTTTCGGCGGAGCAGAAGGCGATCTATGAGCTGGTTCTGGCCGCGCAGGAAGCCGCGTTCGCACAGATTGCGCCGAACAAGCACTGGAATCAGGCACACGAAGCCACGGTGCAAGTGATCACCGCCGGTCTGGTCGAGCTGGGATTGCTGCAAGGTGAGGTCGACGAGTTGATAGCCAGCGAAGCCTACAAGGCGTTCTACATGCATCGCGCCGGACATTGGCTGGGCATGGATGTGCACGATGTCGGCGAGTACAAGGTCGGCGGGGAGTGGCGGGTGCTGGAAGTCGGCATGGCCCTGACCGTCGAGCCGGGGATTTACATCGCTGCGGACAATCAGAACGTAGCGAAGAAATGGCGCGGCATTGGCGTGCGCATCGAGGATGACGTGGTAGTGACCAAGCAAGGCTGTGAAATCCTGACCCATGGCGTGCCGAAGACGGTCGCCGAGATCGAGACGTTGATGGCCGCTGCCCGGACCCAGGTCGCATGAGCCGGGTCAATCTGGCAATCATCGGTGGCGGGCTGGTCGGCGCCAGTCTGGCGTTAGCCTTGCAGGCGGGCGCCAAGGCGCGCGGCTGGAAGATCGTGCTGATCGAACCCTTCGCTCCCGGTGACAGCTATCAACCGAGTTACGACGCGCGTTCTTCGGCGTTGTCCTACGGCGCGCAGCAGATTTACCAGCGCCTGGGTCTGTGGCAGGCGATTTCGCGGCGTGCTGAGCCGATCAAGCAGATTCATGTGTCTGACCGTGGACGTTTTTCCACCGCCCGTCTGTCGGCGATGGAAGAGGGCGTACCGGCCCTCGGCTACGTGGTGGAAAACGCCTGGCTGGGCCAATGCCTGTGGCAGGGCCTGGACAAGGACGTGATCAGTTGGCGTTGCCCGGCCGAGGTCACGCGCATGGAGCCGCTGGAAGACGGCTATCGGTTGACCCTCAATGATGAAACCAGTCTCGAGTGCGACCTGGCGGTTTTGGCCGACGGCGGCCGTTCCGGCTTGCGTGAGCAGTTGGGCATTGGCGTCAAGTCGCGTCCGTATAACCAGAGCGCCTTGATCGCCAACATCACCCCCAGTGAAGCGCACAACGGCATGGCCTTCGAACGCTTCACCGATGACGGTCCGATGGCCTTGTTGCCGTTGCCGGAAAATCGCTGCGCGCTGGTCTGGACCCGCCTGGGCATGGATGCGCAACGCCTGGCGGCACTGGATGAGCGCAGTTTCCTCAGTGAGTTGCAGGGCGTGTTCGGGTACCGCCTGGGTACGCTCAAGCAGGTCGGCGCACGGCATTTGTATCCGCTGTCGCTGATCGAGGCCGAGGAACAGGTGCGTCCGCATCTGGCGGTGTTGGGCAATGCCGCCCACAGCCTGCATCCGATTGCCGGGCAAGGCTTCAACCTGTCCTTGCGCGACGCCCTGGCCCTGGCTGAGGCCTTGCTCGCCAGTGACAACATGCCGGGTGATTTCGCTACCCTGCAGGCTTATCGCGAGCGCCAACGCCTCGACCAGAACCTCACCGTCGGCTTCTCCGATCAGGTCACGCGGCTGTTCGGCAGCTCCCAGCCGCTGGTTTCCCTGGGGCGCAATATCGGCCTGTTGGGCCTCGACTTGTTGCCACCGGCCAAACGCTGGTTCGCCCGGCAGGCCATGGGCCTGGGGACGCGTCCGGATGTTTGAGTGGTTGACCCGCAAAGTCGGCAAGGCACGGTTGATGCGCATCCTGATGTGCTTTTACCCGCCCTATATCGGTGCCGGCGTGCGCGTGCGGCAGATCAGCGACGACTTTCGCGATGTCCAGGTGAGCATGGGGCTGGGCTGGTACAACCGTAATTACGTGGGCACCCAGTTCGGTGGCAGCCTGTATTCGATGATCGACCCGTTTTTCATGCTGATGCTCATGGAAAACCTCGGGCGCGACTACATCGTCTGGGACAAGTCGGCCGATATCGACTTCATTTCCCCTGGCAAGGGGCCGGTATTCGCCCGTTTTCGCATCGATCAGGGGCTGCTCGACGAAGTGCGCGAGCACACCGCCAATGGCGAAAAGTACCTGCCGCAATTGCGGATCGATATTCACGACGGCGCTGGCACCCTGGTTGCCCGGGTCGAGAAAACCCTTTACGTGCGGCTCAAGCCGCAAGCGAGACAGGCTTAAAGCATGGACATGCGCGCAGATCTGCTGATTGTCGGGGCTGGAATGGTCGGCAGTGCCCTGGCACTGGCGCTACAGGACAGTGGCCTGGAAGTGTTGCTGCTCGACGGCAGCCCGATGAGCGTCAAACCCTTTGATGCGCAATCGGCCTTCGAACCGCGGGTCAGTGCGTTGTCCGTCGCCAGCCAGCGGATTCTCGAGCGTCTGGGCGTCTGGGACGGTGTGCTCAAGCGGCGCAGCAGTCCGTACTCCGACATGCAGGTGTGGGACGGCAGCGGCACCGGTCAGATTCACTTTTCGGCGGCCAGCGTGCACGCCGAGACACTGGGGTATATCGTCGAGAATCGGGTGGTTCAGGACGCTTTGCTCGAGCGCCTGCATGATTGCGACCTGGGTCTACTGGCCAATGCGCGGCTGGAGCAGATGCGCCGCTCCGGCGATGACTGGCTGCTGACCCTGGCCGATGGCCGCACCCTGCGTGCCCCGCTGGTGATTGCCGCCGACGGCGCTAACTCGGCGGTGCGCCGCCTCACCGGGGTGGCCACCCGGGAGTGGGATTATCTACACCATGCAATCGTCACCAGCGTGCGCAGCTCCCAACCGCACCAGATGACCGCCTGGCAGCGTTTCACCGACGACGGCCCGTTGGCGTTCCTGCCGCTGGAGCGCGACGGTCAGCACGACTGGTGTTCGATTGTCTGGTCGACGACGCCCGAACAGGCGCAACGCCTGATGACGCTGGACGAAGAAGCATTTTGCGCAGAACTGGAGCGTGCCTTCGAAGGGCGCCTTGGTCGCGTGCTCGGCGCTGATCCACGGCTCTGCGTGCCGTTGCGCCAGCGACATGCCAAGCGCTACGTGGCAGAGGGGCTGGCGCTGATCGGCGACGCCGCGCATACCATTCACCCCCTTGCTGGGCAGGGCGTCAACCTCGGTTTCCTCGACGCCGCGGTGCTGGCCGAAGTGCTGCTGCAAGCCGCCGGCCGTGGCGAGCGGCTGGCGGAGGTGAAGGTGCTCAGTCGCTACGAGCGGCGGCGCATGCCGCACAACCTGGCGTTGATGGCGGCGATGGAAGGATTCGAGCGTTTGTTCCAGGCCGATCCCTTGCCGGTGCGCTGGTTGCGCAACAGCGGCTTGAAAATGGTCGATCAGATGCCCGAGGCCAAGGCGCTGTTTGTGCGTCAGGCCCTGGGTTTGAGCGGCGATCTGCCGGAGCTGGCCAAGGCATGAGGGCGCCGCGCAACATCTGGTAACTTGTGCGGCGGAGGGATCGGTTGAGCTGGTAAATGTGAGTCCTTATCATTTCGGCTCATTTTTGCTATCGAGAGACCGCTCCCATGTTGGCACCGAAGCGTCTACTGACCGCCCTTGCCCTGACCCTGATTGGCACCACGGCACAGGCTGCCGACGAGGTGGTGGTCTACTCCTCGCGCATCGACGAGCTGATCAAACCGGTCTTCGATGCCTACACCGAGAAAACCGGTGTCAAAGTGAAGTTCATCACCGACAAGGAAGCGCCGCTGATGCAGCGCATCAAGGCCGAAGGTGAGAACGCCACCGCCGACCTGCTGCTGACCGTCGACGCCGGCAACCTCTGGCAGGCCGAGCAAATGGGTATCCTGCAGCCGTTCACCTCGAAAACCATCGATGCCAATATTCCCCAGCAATACCGCGCCAAATCCCATGCCTGGACCGGCCTGAGCCTGCGTGCCCGGACCTTGGTGTACTCCACCGACCGGGTCAAGCCGAGTGAACTGACCACTTACGAAGCCCTGGCCGACAAACAGTGGGAAGGCCGCCTGTGCCTGCGCACGGCGAAGAAGGTCTACAACCAGTCGCTGACCGCCACGCTGATCGAAACCCATGGCGAAGCCAAGACTGAAGCGATCATCAAGGGTTGGGTAAATAACCTGGCCACCGACGTGTTCTCCGATGACAACGCCGTGATGCAGGCGATCGCCGCCGGGCAGTGCGACGTCGGTATCGTCAACACTTACTACTACGGCCGCCTGCACCAGCAGAACCCGAATCTGCCGGTCAAACTGTTCTGGCCGAACCAGGCTGACCGTGGCGTGCACGTCAATCTGTCAGGCATCGGCCTGACCAAATACGCACCGCACCCGGAAGCCGCCAAGGCGCTGGTGGAGTGGATGACCACGCCTGAGGCGCAAAAGATCTTTGCCGACGTCAACCAGGAATTTCCAGCTAACCCAAGCGTGAAACCGTCGGCCGAAGTGGCCGCCTGGGGTCAGTTCGTCCCGGACGCCCTGCCGGTTGAAGTGGCGGGCAAGCGTCAGGCCGAGGCCATTCGCTTGATGGACCGTGCTGGCTGGAATTGAGTCAGCCGGTATACTGCGCCCCGCACTAGCGGGGCGTTTTGTTTGGGCGCCTGTCTTCTTCATCCCCGTGCTGCCTGTTTCCTCTGCTTGAGATCTCGCCCTGTGGCCCATCCCGCCCAACGCCGCTGGTATCCGCTGGTTTTCGCCGTCGCCGCCCTGGTTCTGCTGCCGCTGAGCGTCCTGTTGCTGTCGTGGCAATCCGTCGATGCGCAGATCTGGTCGCACCTGTGGGACACCCAGATGCCACGCCTGCTGGGCAACACTCTGACCCTGATCCTCGGGGTCGGCGTCGGCGTGACCTTGCTGGGCGTGAGCCTGGCCTGGCTCACCAGCCTGTGCGAGTTTCCCGGGCGACGCTGGCTGGATTGGGCGCTGATGCTGCCTTTTGCGATTCCGGCCTATGTCCTGGCGTTCGTGTTCGTCGGCCTGCTGGACTTCTCCGGCCCGGTGCAAAGCCTGCTGCGCGAATGGTTCGGCAGCGGCTTGCGCCTGCCTCGGGTGCGCTCCACGGGCGGGGTGATCCTGGTCCTGGTGCTGGTGTTCTATCCCTACGTCTACTTGCTGGCGCGAACTGCATTTCTGGCTCAGGGTAAGGGGCTGATGGAAGCGGCGCGGGTGCTCGGGCAATCGCCATGGCAGGCGTTCTGGCGTGTGGCCCTGCCCATGGCGCGCCCGGCCATCGGTGCCGGTGTGGCCCTGGCGCTAATGGAGACTCTGGCGGATTTCGGTGCGGTGTCGGTGTTCAACTTCGACACCTTTACCACAGCAATCTACAAGACCTGGTACGGCTTCTTCAGCCTGTCCAGCGCCGCCCAATTGGCCAGCCTGTTGCTGCTGGTGGTGATGGTGCTGCTGTACGGCGAGCGACGCGCCCGTGGCGCCAGTCGCGCGAGCAATGAGCGGCCGCGTGGCAAGGCGCTGTATCACTTGCGTGGGTTCAAGGCGCTGGCGGCGAGCACTTGGTGCGGCCTGGTGTTCGCCTGCGCGTTCGTGATCCCGTTGCTGCAGTTGCTGGCGTGGTTCTGGCAGCGTGGCCGTTTCGACCTCGACGAGCGCTACTCCGCGCTGATCCTGCACACCTTGTACCTGGGCGCCATGGCGGCGCTGATCACCGTCAGCGTGGCTATGGTCCTGGCGTTCGCCCGCCGCCTGGCGCCGACCCGGGCCATTCGCTCCGGGATCAGCGTGGCGAATATCGGCTATGCCTTGCCGGGATCGGTGCTGGCGGTGTCGATCATGCTGGCGTTCAGTTATTTGGACCGCGAGCTGGTGGTGCCCTTGTCGAGCTGGCTGGGTGGGGCCGGCAAGCCGTTGCTGCTGGGTAGCGTGGCAGCCTTGTTGCTGGCCTATCTGGTGCGGTTTATTGCGGTGGCCTACGGACCGCTGGAAAACAGCCTGGCGCGGATTCGTCCATCCTTGCCCGAAGCCGCCCGCAGCCTGGGAGTGAGTGGCCCGCGACTGTTTTTCAAAGTGTATCTGCCATTGCTGCTGCCCGGGACCCTTAGCGCGGCGCTGCTGGTGTTCGTCGATGTGCTCAAGGAAATGCCCGCCACCCTGCTGATGCGCCCGTTCGGCTGGGACACGCTGGCCGTTCGGATCTTCGAAATGACCAGCGAAGGGGAGTGGGCGCGCGCCTCCTTGCCGGCCTTGACCCTGATCCTGGTGGGACTGTTGCCGGTCATTGGCTTGATCCGCCGTTCGGCTCATCGCATCGGTTAGGTGCCAGTACTACACCTTGCGGCTACAATGCGCGGCATTCGGTGCGGATCGTCCTTCAGACCGGGTAGCTGAAATTGGCTGAAAGCCTTCTATTCTGAGGCTTTCACCCCGATAGCACCTGTTCGCACCTTCGCCACGCCCGGAAGGAGAAACCCATGGGACAGCGTACGCCTCTGTATGACCTTCATCTCGCCCTCGGCGCGAAGATGGTCGATTTTGGCGGTTGGGATATGCCACTGCATTACGGCTCGCAGGTCGAGGAACACCATCAGGTGCGCCGCGATTGCGGGGTGTTCGATGTTTCCCATATGACCGTGATCGATGTCAGCGGCCCACAGGCCAAGGCCTGGCTCCAGTATCTGCTGGCCAATGATGTCGAGCGCCTGCACAGCAACGGCCGTGCCCTGTACAGCGCCATGCTCAATGAGCGTGGTGGCATCGTCGACGACATGATCGTCTATCGCCAGGAAGACGGTTACCGCCTGGTGGTGAACGCCGCCACCCGTGATCAGGACCTGGCCTGGATGCAGGCGCAGATCGGCCAGTTCCAGGTACACCTGCACGAGCGCCGCGACCTGGCAATGCTGGCGATCCAGGGGCCGCATGCCCGGCAGAAAATTGCCGAGCTGGTCAGCCAGTCCCGTGGCGTCCTGATCCAGCAACTCAAGCCTTTTGAAGGTCAATACGACGGCGACTGGTTCATTGCCCGTACCGGCTACACCGGCGAGGACGGCCTGGAAATTGCCATGCCGGCCGATCAGGCCCAGGCGTTCTTCAACGACCTGGTCGGCGCCGGGATCTCGCCCATCGGCCTCGGCGCCCGCGACACCTTGCGCCTGGAGGCTGGAATGAACCTCTACGGCCAAGACATTCATCAGGATGTTTCACCGCTGGCCTCGAACATGGCCTGGAGCATTGCCTGGGATCCCGCCGCTCGTCCGTTCATCGGCCGGGTCGCACTGGAAGCCGAGCGTACGGCTGGCGTACAGCACAAACTGGTCGGCCTGGTGCTCGAAGAGCGCGGGGTTTTACGTGCGCACCAAGTGGTGCGCATCGCTGATGTTGGCGAAGGAGAGATCACCAGTGGTAGTTTCTCTCCTACGCTAAGCAAATCGATTGCCCTGGCGCGATTGCCGATGGCAACCGCCGACCGCGCAGAAGTGGAAATCCGTGGCAAGTGGTACCCGGTTCGGGTGGTAAAACCGACCTTCGTGCGGCATGGCAAAACCTTGATCTAACCATTTCCGGCGGGCCAGCACCGCTGACATTTCTTCTTGAGGACACAGAACATGAGCGATATCCCTGCCGACCTGCGTTTTGCCGAAAGTCACGAATGGGCGCGCCTGGAAGCGGATGGCACTGTCACGGTAGGCATCAGCGATCACGCTCAGGAGGCGTTGGGCGACGTGGTGTTTGTCGAACTGACTGAAGTGGGCAATGTATTCGGCGCTGGCGACCAGGCCGGTGTGGTGGAGTCGGTCAAGGCCGCTTCGGACATCTACTCGCCAGTTGCCGGTGAAGTGATCGCCGTCAATGAAGATCTGAGCGCCAGTCCAGAGTTGCTCAACTCCGAGCCTTACGGCGCCTGGATCTTCAAGCTCAAGCCAAGCAACCCGGCCGACCTGGAAAAACTCCTCGACGCCGCCGGCTACAAGGCCGCTATCGGCGAGTGATGCGCACGCAGGAGCCGCTCAGTCGGCTCCTGCGCCAACCTCCATCAGCGCTGCAGTACGGTTTTTACCGCTGCCACCACCCGCTCGACATCGCCCGAGTTCATGGTCGAAAACATCGGCAACGACACGATCAGCCGGCCAACACGCTCGGCCACCGGGAACATCCCCTCCTTGAACCCGCGTTCGCGGTACAGACTCAGCAGATGAATCGGCGGGTAGTGATAGCCGATGCCAATTCCCAGCTCCTGCATTTTCTCCATGAAGGTGGCGCGTGCCGGTAGACCATCGGTGCGTTCAGGCAGGACCAATTGGAACAGGTGCCAGTTACTTTGGGTGAAGTCCGCCGGCGGCAACTGTGCACCGTAACGGGCCTCGAAATCGTCGCCGAAGCACTCAAAGTAATGTTTGGCCAGCATCCGGCGCTGGGCGGTGATCGCCTCTATCCCGGCAAACTGACCCAGGCCGATGGCGGCAGCGATGTCGGTCATATTGAATTTGCCGCCCAGCACGTCGACATCCAGGCCGTCGAAGCCGCTACGGGTCACCCCTTGCAGGCGGTACTTTTCTGCCAGTCGCGCCTCTTCAGGCGTGTTGAGGACCAGGCAGCCGCCTTCCGAGCAGGTGACATTCTTGTTCGCCTGGAAACTGAACGAAATGAAATCCCCGGTGGCTCCGATCCGGTGCCCGTTCCAGCTGGAACCCAGCGCCTGGGCGGCGTCCTCGATCACCCGCAGGCCATGCTTGCGGGCAATCGCGTACAGGCGCGCCATGTCCACCGGTAAACCGGCCAGATACACGGGAATGATGGCTTTGGTGCACGGGGTGATCGCGGCTTCCAGTTGGTCCAAATCGATGTTGCGGGTGATCGGGTCGATATCGGCAAACACCGGCGTCGCCCCGACTTCGAGGATCACGTTGGCGGTTGCCACCCAGGAGATGGGCGTGGTGATCACCTCGTCACCGGCACCGATACCGGCAATGCGCAGGGCGATTTCCATGGTGCAGGTGCCGGAATTGAAAGTGCGCACCGGGCGGCCGCCGAAAAACTCGGAGAGTTGCGCTTCAAAGGCCTGGACCTTGGGCCCGCTGGTGATCCAGCCGGAGCGCAGGACATCGCCGACCGCGCTGATGGTGGCTTCATCGATGACAGGTTTGGAAAACGGCAGAAAAGGCAGTTGGCTCATGACGATCAGGGCACCTGATGGGCGGACGTAGGCGAGACGCGCAACAGAATGGCTCCGATTGGCCGAAGACACCATACCCTGCGCACAGGGCAGCTATGCTGCCTGAACCGAGTTGAACAGACGCTGAGCGCCAATCAAGAGAGAGCCCGTCATGTCCCAAATGCCCAGCTTGAGCCAGTTACGCGACCCCAATGCCTTCCTGCGCCGCCACCTGGGGCCGGACGCCACTGAACAACAGGCGATGCTCGACAGCCTGGGGCTCGGCAGCCGGGTCGAATTGATCGAGCAGACAGTGCCGCCGGGCATTCGCTTCAATCGTGCGCTGGAACTGCCGCCGGCGTTGGACGAAGAGGCGGCGCTTGCAAAGCTGCGCGGCTATGCCGAGCAGAACCAGGTCTGGACCAGCCTTATCGGCATGGGCTATCACGGGACCCTGACGCCAGCGGTGATCCTGCGAAACGTGCTGGAAAACCCCGGTTGGTACACCGCCTACACCCCCTATCAGCCGGAAATTGCCCAGGGCCGGCTCGAAGCCCTGCTCAATTTCCAGCAATTGACCATCGATTTGACCGGCCTGGATCTGGCCAATGCTTCGCTGCTCGATGAGGCGACGGCCGCCGCGGAAGCCATGGCGCTGGCCAAGCGGGTGGCGAAGTCCAAAAGCAATCTGTTCTTCGTCGATGAGAACTGTCACCCGCAAACCATTTCCGTGGTGCAAACCCGGGCTCAGGGTTTCGGTTTCGAATTGATCGTCGACGCTGTGGATAACTTGCCGCAGCACCAGGTGTTCGGTGCGCTGTTGCAGTATCCCGATACCCACGGCGAGATCCGCGACCTGCGGCCGCTGATTGATCACCTGCACGCCCAGCAGGCACTGGCTTGCGTCGCGGCTGACCTGCTCAGCCTGTTGTTGCTGACGCCGCCTGGTGAAATGGGCGCCGACGTGGTGTTCGGTTCGTCTCAGCGTTTCGGCGTGCCGATGGGCTATGGCGGCCCGCATGCGGCGTTTTTTGCCAGTCGTGAGGAGTACAAGCGGGCGATTCCCGGGCGGATCATTGGTGTCTCGAAAGATGCCCGTGGCAATGTCGCCCTGCGCATGGCTCTGCAAACCCGCGAGCAGCATATTCGCCGCGAGAAGGCCAACTCGAACATCTGCACGGCTCAGGTGCTGCTGGCCAACATCGCCAGCTTCTACGCGGTCTACCACGGCCCGCAGGGGCTCAAGTGCATTGCGCAAAGGGTGCACCGGCTGACCTGCATCCTCGCCGCCGGCCTTGAGCGCAACGGTATTACGCGCCTCAACCAGCAGTTCTTCGACACCTTGACCCTCGAGGTGGGCGGCAGTCAGACCGCCATTATTGAAACCGCCAAGGCGGCGCAGATCAACCTGCGGATACTGGGCCGGGGCCAGGTCGGCCTGAGTCTTGACGAGAGCTGTGACGAACGCACCGTGGCCAAGCTGTTCGACGTGTTCCTGGGGGCTGACCACGGGCTGGAGGTCGCCGAGCTGGATGACGAGCCGCTGGCGTCCGGGATTCCGGCCAGCCTGCTGCGCAGCAGCACGTACCTGCGCCATCCGGTGTTCAACGCCCATCACAGTGAAACCGAGATGCTGCGCTACCTCAAACAGTTGGAGAACAAGGACCTGGCGCTCAACCAGTCGATGATCCCGCTGGGCTCCTGCACCATGAAACTCAATGCCACCGCCGAAATGATCCCGATCACCTGGCCGGGCTTCGCCAACCTGCACCCCTTTGCGCCGAAGGAGCAGGCGACGGGCTATGGCTTGATGATCAGTGAGCTGGAGAGCTGGTTGTGCGCGATCACCGGATTCGACGCGATCTGCATGCAGCCCAACTCCGGGGCTCAGGGCGAATACGCCGGGCTGCTGGCGATCAGCAAGTACCACGCGAGCCGTCAGCAAGGTGCGCGGGATATTTGCCTGATCCCGGCATCGGCCCACGGCACCAACCCGGCTTCGGCGCAAATGGCCGGGATGCGGGTAGTGATTGTCGAGTGCGACGAGGCCGGCAACGTCGATCTGGAAGACCTGAAAACCAAGGCCGCGACGGCGGGGGACAAACTGGCCTGCCTGATGGCGACTTACCCTTCGACCCACGGTGTGTACGAAGAGGGCATCAGCGAGATCTGCGAAGTTATCCACAGTCATGGTGGTCAGGTGTACATGGATGGCGCCAACCTCAACGCCCAGGTCGGCCTGGCGCGGCCGGCGGACATCGGTGCCGACGTCTCACACATGAATCTGCACAAGACCTTTTGCATTCCCCACGGCGGTGGCGGGCCAGGGATGGGGCCGATCGGAGTTCGCGCTCATCTTGCGCCGTTCGTCGCCAATCATCCGGTAGTGCCGCTGGACGGGCCGGATCCGCAGAACGGTGCGGTCAGCGCCGCGCCCTGGGGCAGTGCCAGTATTTTGCCGATCAGCTGGATGTACATCGCCATGATGGGCCCGCAACTGGCGGATGCCAGCGAGGTGGCGATCCTATCCGCCAACTACCTGGCCGAACAGTTGTCCGGCGCATTTCCGGTGCTGTTCAGCGGGCGCAACGGGCGGGTGGCCCATGAATGCATCCTCGACCTCCGGCCGCTGAAGGCGCTGACCGGGATCACTGAGGAAGACGTGGCCAAACGCCTGATGGATTACGGCTTCCACGCGCCCACCATGTCGTTTCCGGTGGCCGGTACCTTGATGGTCGAGCCGACTGAAAGTGAGTCCAAGGCGGAACTGGACCGCTTTATCAATGCGATGTTGAGCATTCGCGCGGAAATCAGCGAGGTGCAGAACGGCACCTGGCCGGCCGATGACAATCCGCTGAAACGCTCGCCCCATACCCTGGCGGATATCACGGGGGTCTGGGATAGGCCCTACAGCATCGAGCAGGCCGTGACGCCGGACGCCCACACTCGGGCGCACAAGTACTGGCCGACGGTGAATCGGGTGGACAATGTGTATGGCGATCGGAATTTGTACTGTGCGTGTGTGCCGGTGGATGAATATCGCTGAAGGAATGGCACTGGGCTTGGGCTGGAAACCACTGCAGGAGCGAGCTTGCTCGCTCCTGCAAAAAGCAGCATTACTCGGTGGTGGTATTACGCGCCAGAATCGCGTTGGCCAATTCCATATCGCTGGCCTGCAGACCCGGGTGCTCGGCGCGCACCTGGTGCATGGCCGACTCCAGGAACGGCCCGCGAATGGCGCCGTCGCTGGCGACGAAGCTGCTGGCGTCGTCCTGGGCCGCCGCGATCATTTTGTGATCCTTGGAGGTCAGGTAGGTGGAAGCCGTGGTCGCACCGGAGGAAATCACGTTTCTCCAGAAAGTATCGGCCATGGCAGACCCGGCGCTCAGCGAGAGCAGGGCAAGGGTAGCGGCGGCCAGTTTGACGCGCATTTAGGGTGACTCCATCGGGTTGGGAAGAACTGGCCGTTTGGATTGGCAAAGGGCGATTTTGTTCCGCGCCGGCTAATCCAGATGCTCGACGACGATCACCACACCATCCAAACCCACTACCCGTACTTTGGCGCCCTCGGGAGTGTCCGGCCCCCTGGCCATCCACACGCCATCAGCCACCTTGATCTTGCCGCGCCCGTCGACTATCGCCTGATGCACCACGAACACCTTGCCCAGCAGTTCCTGGCCGCGCAGGTTGAGGTTCGGCTCGTCGCTGGTCCGCACTGCACTGCGCTGGCGATACCACCAGTACAGGGCGGTGAAGATCGACAGCAAGCCGAACAGCAGGAACTGCCACTCCCATGACAGGCCGGGAATGACGAAAGTCAGCACGCCGACGGCGGCGGCCGCCAAGCCGATCCACAGCAGGTAGCCGCCGGCACCGAACACTTCGAGAATCAACAGCACAGTGCCCAGTGCCAGCCAGTCCCAGAATGAAAGCTGTTGCAGGAATGCCCACATAAATCGCGCCTCAGGCCTTCTTGCTGTCGAACGTGGCCTTGACGATCTCGCCGATACCGCCGACCGCGCCGATCACCTGGCTGGCTTCCAGCGGCATCAGGATGACTTTGCTGTTGTTGGCCGAAGACAGTTTGCCGAGGGCGTCGATGTATTTTTGCGCGACGAAGTAATTCACTGCCTGGACGTTGCCGTTGGCGATCGCCTCAGACACCACCTGGGTGGCCTTGGCTTCTGCTTCGGCCTGGCGTTCACGGGCTTCGGATTCGAGAAATGCTGCCTGGCGACTGCCTTCGGCTTCGAGGATCTGTGCCTGCTTCTTGCCCTCGGCGGTGAGAATCGCCGAGGCGCGCAGGCCTTCGGCTTCCAGGATCTGCGCGCGCTTGATCCGCTCGGCTTTCATCTGCCCGGACATGGCCGCCATCAGGTCGGCGGGCGGGCTGATGTCCTTGATTTCGATCCGGGTGATCTTGATGCCCCAGGGCGCGGTCGCTTCATCCACGGTGCGCAGTAGTTTTTCGTTGATACCGTCGCGCTGGCTGAGCATGGCATCCAGTTCCATCGACCCCAGTACAGTGCGGATATTGGTCTGCAGCAGGTTGCGAATGGCGTGTTCGAGGTTGTTCACCTCATAAGCCGCTTGTGCGGTGTTGACCACCTGGAAGAAGCACACGGCATCGATCTGCACCGTGGCGTTGTCGGCGGTGATGACTTCCTGCGGTGGAATATCCAGCACGCTTTCCATCACGTTGATCTTGCGACCGATGCGGTCCATCACCGGAATGATGATGTTCAGGCCTGGCTTGAGGGTGTTGGTGTATCGGCCAAATCGCTCGACGGTCCATTGATAGCCCTGGGGAACCACCTTGAACCCCATGAACAAAATGGCCACCACCAAGCCAACGAAAAGCAGAAGTACGCTACCGGTTTGCATGAAATATCCCTGTTCAGTCAATGAAGGTGCAGGCCTGAGTGTAGCGGTGGGTGCTTGTCCGCGACACGCTTTACTTCCGTTCAGGATGTGGCGTCACCCGCAGGACTTCGTCGATGCTGGTCAGGCCTTTGGCGACTTTTTCCGCGCCGGCCTCGCGCAGGCTGCACATGCCGTCCTTGAGCGCCTGGTAACGGATGGTCTGGATATCGACAGCCGGGTTGAGCATGGCTTTGAGGCGCTCGCTCAGTTGCATGATTTCGTAGACACCTGCACGGCCGCGGTAACCCGTGTTGCGGCACTCCAGACAACCCGTGGCGCGATGTGCGTTGGTGGGCGGAGCCAGCGGTCTTGGGTGAGTCAGGCTGCGCCAGTCACTGTCGGACAATGCCAGTGGCACCTTGCAGTGTGGGCACAGGGTGCGCACCAGACGCTGGGCCATGACCCCGAGCAGGGTCGCCTTGATCAGATAGTGCGGGATGCCCAATTCCAGTAAACGGCTGATGGCACTGGGCGCATCGTTGGTATGCAGGGTCGACAGCACCAGGTGCCCGGTAAGCGCTGCCTGAATGGCCATCTCGGCGGTTTCGAGGTCACGGATTTCACCGATCATGATGATGTCCGGGTCCTGGCGCATCAGCGCGCGCACTCCGCTGGCAAAGCCCAGCTCGATACTGTGCTGGACCTGCATTTGCGTGAATGCCGGTTCGATCATCTCGATCGGGTCTTCGATGGTGCACAGATTGACCTGGGTCGTCGCGAGTTGTTTCAGGGTGCTGTAGAGGGTAGTGGTCTTGCCCGATCCCGTCGGGCCGGTGACCAGAATGATGCCGTTGGGCTGGCGCGTCATGTCTTCCCAGCGACGTAGATCGTCGGCGGAAAATCCCAGTTGATTGAAGTCCTTGAGCAGTACCTGCGGATCAAAAATGCGCATGACCAGCTTCTCCCCGAACGCGGTGGGCAGGGTCGACAAACGCAGCTCCACTTCGCCGCCTTCCGGAGTCCTGGTCTTGACGCGGCCGTCCTGGGGTTTGCGCTTTTCGGCAACGTTCATCCGCCCCAGGCTTTTCAGGCGACTGACAATCGCCGCGCTGACCTGAGGCGGAAATTGATAGACCACGTGCAACACGCCGTCGATGCGAAATCGTACGGTGCCCTGTTCGCGCCTGGGCTCGATGTGGATATCACTGGCACGCTGCTGGAAGGCGTACTGGAACAGCCAGTCGACGATGTTGACGATGTGCGCGTCATTGGCGTCGGGCTCCTGGTCGCTGGCGCCAAGGTTGAGCAACTGCTCGAAGTTGCCCCCGACGGTCGCTGCATGATCCGCCAGGCTGGCACCGCTGACTGACTTGGCCAAGCGATAGAACTCGACGCTGTAGCGCTGAATGTCGGCCGGATTGGCCAGCACGCGCTTGATCGGCAGTTGCAGCACATGGGCCAGGTCGGCTTCCCAGCCGCGAACGTAAGGCTGTGCGCTGGCGACGGTCACTGCGTGGCGATCGATCGCCACGGCGAGGATTTTGTGGCGCTGGGCGAAGGCATAGGACATCAGCGGAGTGACCCGGGCGACATTGATGTTTAGCGGGTCGATGCGCATGTAGGGCTGGCCGGCCTGTTGCGCCAGCCACAGGGTCAGGCTTTCCAGATCCAGGTGTTGGCCCGGTCGGTGGCGGTCGGCAAGTTGCTGGCTGGCAAGAAACTCCAGTGGGTGTAATTGGCTGTTGGCTGGGTCGCGTCGGGCGCTGAGCGTCTGTTCGGCCGCCTCTTGGCTGAGGAACCCTTGAGCGATCAAGGCGCGCAGCAGTTCGTTGAGATCCAGCCAGCGATCCGGGGTAGCGAGTTGAGAGGACATCCGCACTCCTTGTGGAAACGATGTAGAGCATCGATTGGCAAGGATAGATATCCCCCGACGCAGCCTTGGCGGTACGCCCGGATCAAGCGTTGCGAGGTTTTTCTGCGGTCTTCAGCCGGTCGCCAGTATCGCTACATCCCGGTGAGAGTCAGTGGTTGTGAGTTCCACCGAGCAGACACTGATCAGGTTACGGAGTTTTTCCGCGATCACTTCGGCCCGATGCCAGCTCAAGCCGTCGATCACGATGTCCAGGGCCAACAGGTCGTCCTGACGCTGCACGTTGACCTGCAGCGGCACGAGGAATTGCAGGGCAAACAGGTTCAGCGCCCGGCATAGCAGGTCTGGCTCGGCTTCGGCGAGCAATTGGTAGTGGACTTGGCAATGGGTGTTGGCTGCGTGCCAGACATCGGCGCGGACAGGTGGGTTGCTGACAGCTTCGAGCGGGGGCATGGTCGGTCTCCAGGGCGATGGAGAAATTTTTACATCTGTCGCGGGGTTTTTTTTGCCTAAGATAGGCGAAATTGCAGGTCAGTCGAATTAATTGATTCTCAGATAAACGATAAGGAGGTTTATTTATGCGCAGCGAGCTGGACGCTTACGATCGCCGTATTCTGGCGTTGCTGCAGGAGGACGCTTCACTGTCCAGCGCGCAGATCGCCGATCAGGTCGGGTTATCCCAGTCGCCGTGCTGGCGCCGGATCCAGCGAATGCGTGAGGAGGGGGTGATTCGTGGTCAGGTGACCTTGCTCGACCGCAAGAAAATCGGCCTCAACACGCAGATATTCGCCGAGGTCAAACTGAACGCCCACGGCCGTTCGAACTTCACCGAATTCACCGAGGCGATTCGCGGTTTTCCTGAAGTGCTGGAGTGTTATGTGCTGATGGGCGCGGTGGATTTTCTGCTGCGGATCGTCACGGCGGACATCGAAGCCTACGAGCGCTTCTTCTTCGAGAAACTGTCGATGGTGCCGGGGATCCAGGAAGTGAACTCGATTGTGGCGTTGTCGGAGATCAAGTCGACCACCTGTTTGCCGGTTTGAAGGTTTTGCGGTGATTGGGCGGGCCTCTTCGCTGCGATGCGGCGGCCCGACAAGCCAGCTCCTACAGGGGGGTTGTGTGCACCACACGTCCCTTGTAGGAGCTGGCTTGCCAGCGATGGCGGCATTACATACGCAGCAAGGTCTTCCACGCGCGGTTCTGATACACCGCAATCGCCTGCTGCTTGCGGGCGTCGAGCACTTCGTCGGTGATCGACTCGTTGGCCAGTTGCGCCAGTTTGTTCAGCTCGCCATACAGGCGATCCATTTCCGCCACGTCCAGCACGGCGCGGGCGTGGTGCAGCCAGGCCTGGATACGTTCGATGCGCGGCAACTGCTCGGCGAGGTCTTCCGGCTGCTGCTGGTAGCGTTGCAATTGCAGCGAGGTGGCTTCTTCAGCCAACAGGCGTGGCAACCAGTTCCCCAACTGCGCAGCGCCCTGGCGATTGCCCCGGGTGTTGCGGTCGGCGGTCCAGCTGCGAGCCAGCAACCAGCGTGACGCGTTCAGCGAGAACTGGCCCCAGCGTGGGTCTTCGAGTTCTTCGAGGAATTGCTCGGGTGCCACCTTGCGTACGTCTTCGTCGTCCAGACCGGCCTGGACCAGTGGACGCCAGTCTTCGAGCAGGGCGTCGAGTGCCGCACGCAGGTCGTGGGTCGACTGGCGTGGCGCGGCTTGGCCGAGGCTACCAATCAGTGCGCGCAGTTCGGCCAGGCACTCGACCCAGTCCTGCAGCAGGCGCCAGTGGCCGTTGAAGCGGTACTGCTCGGCCAGACGCTGGCTGCTGCCCAGCAAGTGCCAGCACAGGGCTGCGAATGCATCGTCCAGCGGCATTTCGAAGCTCAGCTCGGGGGCCGGCAGGCTCAGCGAGTAGCTGTTGGCGTCGTACAGGCGATAGCCACGTTCCGCCTTGCTGATGTCGCACGGCATCAGCGCCAGTTTCTCGGCCAGCTCGGCGGCCAGTTCCAGCAAGGCTGCCGGCTCGCCTTCGCGCAGTTCCAGTTCCAGCTCGCAGATTTCTTCTTTCTGCTTGCCGACCACGACGTGGCCCAGGTCCAGTGCGGCCTCGATCACCACCTTGGCCTTGCCGCGGCCCCAGGCGATTTCGGCGCGCTCGCGCACGAAGTCGGTGGTGAAAATGGGCTTAAGGGTTTTTTTGTCCAGCTCAGCCAGCGCTTCAGGCCAGCATTCACCGTCGAGTTTTTTGACGTCGAGCTTGGCCTTGGGCAGGTCCCAGTTGAATTCATTGCGCTCGGACAGGCCGGCGACGCTCTGGCCACGGGTCTTGAGGGTCTGGATCACTTCGTCGCCGTCGCGGCGCAGGCGCAGGGCGACCTTGGCGTGGGCCAGTTCGCGCTCCGGGGTGTCGAAGTACTGGTTCATCAACTCACGGCTTTCCCAGCCGCTTTTGTTGCGTTTTTTCAGCAGGGGATGCTCGCGCAAGGCGGCGAGGGTTTCGCGGCTGACGCGCAGTTTGATTTCGGTTTCTTTGTGCATGGCCGGAAAATCCAGGATCGGGAGTGCAGCCGGAGAAGGTGTGGCTGCCAAGGCCGTGCAGTGTACCGCGCCGCGACGGTTTATTCCTGTCACTGGATGGTTCTATGATGAAGCTCAATCCGCGAGTGGGAGCCAGCGATGCCTTTGCCGTCCATGAAAGACCAGTTCGCTGCATTGATCGCCACGCC
Organism: Pseudomonas fluorescens; assembly: GCF_019212185.1. Lineage (NCBI taxonomy): Bacteria > Pseudomonadati > Pseudomonadota > Gammaproteobacteria > Pseudomonadales > Pseudomonadaceae > Pseudomonas > Pseudomonas fluorescens. The sequence goes on along the minus strand of NZ_CP078138.1, from coordinate 6,264,284 downwards.
GTCGGTCAGTTGTACCCAGGCTCACCTGGATCAGAGCAATCGCCCCGTTATCGACTTGCTGGCGACCTGGCTCGGCGATCTGGGTTTCACCTGCGATATCCAGCAAGTCAGTCCGGGCAAGTTCAATCTGCTCGCCACGCTGGGTTCGGGTCCAGGTGGCCTGGTGCTGGCCGGGCACAGCGATACCGTGCCGTTCGATGGCGCGTTGTGGCAAACCGACCCGCTGAAACTGACTGAAGTCGATGGTCGCTGGATCGGCCTGGGCAGTTGCGACATGAAGGGTTTTTTCGCCCTGGCCATCGAAGCCGTGCTGCCGTTGCTCGGCCAACCGTTCAAACAGCCGCTGATGATCCTCGCCACCTGCGATGAGGAAAGCTCGATGTCCGGTGCCCGCGCCCTCGCGGCCGCCGGCCAGCCACTGGGGCGGGTCGCAGTGATCGGCGAGCCGACAGGGCTCAAGCCGATTCGCCTGCACAAGGGGGTGATGATGGAGCGCATCGACATCCTCGGCCAGAGCGGTCACTCCTCCGACCCGCGCCTGGGGCATAGCGCGCTGGAAGCCATGCACGATGCCATGGGGGAACTGCGTGGCTTGCGCTTGCTCTGGCAGCGCGAATTCCGCAACCCGCAATTCAGCGTGCCGCAACCGACGCTCAACTTTGGCTGTATCCACGGTGGCGACAACCCCAATCGCATCTGCGGGCAATGCTCGCTGGAATTCGATCTGCGGCCATTGCCCGGCATGGACCCCGACGCCTTGCGCACCGCCATTCGGCAGCGACTCGAAGCCGTTGCCGAGCGCCATCAGGTGAAGATCGACTACGCGCCGCTGTTCCCCGAAGTACCGCCGTTCGAGCAACCGGCGGAGTCGGATCTGGTCCAGGTTGCGGAAAGACTGACTGGCCATAGTGCCGAAGCAGTGGCGTTCGGCACCGAAGCGCCTTATCTTCAGCGCCTTGGTTGTGAGACTGTGGTGCTCGGCCCTGGCGACATCGCCTGCGCCCACCAGCCGGGAGAATTCCTGGAAATGTCACGTTTGCAGCCTACGGTGCATCTACTAAGACAACTGATCGAACATTACTGCCTGACCCCGGCGTGAATCCCGGGGCAGTCCAACCGTATTCATAAGGAGAGCGCGCGTGTCGCCAAGCCTGTTCCGACGATAACCACCAGCCCGCTGTGCGTTTTGCCAAGTCCTTTTATCGGCTGCTACTTATTACAGGTACAGGTGTTATGCCCGAATACGTCAACTGGCTTCGTCACGCTTCCCCTTACATCAACGCCCACCGCGATTGCACCTTCGTCGTCATGCTGCCTGGCGACGGCGTCGAACACCCGAATTTCGGCAATATCGTCCACGACCTGGTGCTGCTGCACAGCCTCGGCGTGCGCTTGGTGCTGGTGCACGGCTCGCGTCCGCAAATTGAAACCCGCCTCGCGGCGCGTGGCCTGACCCCGCATTACCACCACGGCATGCGCATCACCGACGCGGCGACCCTGGAATGCGTGATCGATGCCGTTGGCCAATTGCGCATCGCCATTGAGGCACGCCTGTCGATGGACATGGCCTCGTCGCCCATGCAGGGCTCACGCTTGCGTGTGGCCAGCGGCAACCTGGTGACTGCGCGGCCGATTGGCGTGCTCGAGGGCGTGGATTATCACCACACCGGCGAAGTGCGCCGGGTCGACCGCAAGGGCATCAACCGCCTGCTGGATGAGCGCTCCATCGTGCTGCTGTCGCCGCTGGGCTACTCACCGACCGGTGAAATCTTCAACCTTGCTTGTGAAGACGTCGCTACCCGCGCGGCCATTGATTTGGGAGCGGACAAACTGCTGCTGTTCGGTGCCGAAATGGGTCTGATCGGCGAAGACGGGCGGCTGGTGCGCGAGTTGCGCCCACAACAGGTGCCGGCGCACTTGCAGCGCCTGGGGTCAAACTATCAGGGCGAACTGTTGGATGCCGCCGCCGAGGCCTGCCGTGGCGGTGTGGGACGCAGCCACATCGTCAGTTATGCCGAGGACGGTGCGCTGCTCACTGAGCTGTTCACCCGTGACGGTGGTGGCACGCTGGTCGCTCAGGAGCAGTTTGAACTGCTGCGCGAAGCGGCCATTGAAGACGTCGGTGGATTGCTGGATCTGATCAGTCCGCTGGAAGAGCAGGGGATTCTGGTGCGTCGTTCCCGAGAGGTGCTGGAGCGTGAGATCGAGCAGTTCAGCGTGGTCGAGCGCGAAGGGATGATCATTGCCTGTGCGGCGTTGTATCAGATTGCCGATTCGGATGCCGGCGAGCTGGCGTGCCTGGCGGTCAATCCGGAATATCGCCACGGTCGTCGTGGCGATGAACTGCTGGAACGGATCGAAAGCCGTGCCCGTGCCCAAGGGCTGAAAACCCTGTTCGTGCTCACCACCCGCACTGCGCACTGGTTCCGTGAGCGCGGCTTCGTGCCCAGCAGCGTCGAGCGCCTGCCGTCGGCACGGGCTTCGCTGTACAACTACCAGCGCAATTCGAAGATCTTCGAAAAAGCCCTCTGACCCCGCCACCACCGCCCTGGCTTTCAATCAAAGCCAGGGTGACAAAAATATTTCAGTCGATACACAAACTGTAACATTTGCCCCGGATGATGCGCTTCGCCCAACGAGGTCGCGCTTTTTGATCATTTTTGACGACCGTCAATGTCTTTTTCAGACGAATGTTCTAAAAAAACTTTTTGAAGTGCCGTTTAGGAATTAGCGGGTGTAGGCGATATCCTGCGCCCGGTTCGGAGAATGCCGTCGCGCTATATTCCAGAATCATATGAAAAACTATGAAATAATTCTTTTTGGGTTTATCGAAAAGTCATTAACCTGAACACACCGAATCATGCGGTTAGACCATGGTCGTAGACACGCCTTGTTACGATTGACTTGGCGGATGCGCTCAGACGCTAATCGCGCATCTGTGGAACCGGGGCGACAGACTCTGGACCAGAAACACAAAAATTAGAAACGAGAGGAGTGATACATGAACAAGTCCACCTTGGCCCTGGCTGTGGCCGTAGGGGTTGTCGCGCAGCAGGCAGGCGCCGCCGGTTTTATCGAAGACAGCAAGGCCACCCTGGGCCTGCGTAACTTCTATATCAACACTGATAACCGCGACAACAACACCAAAGCTGCCGGTGCGCAGAACAAGCAGGAAGAGTGGGGCCAAGGCTTCGACCTGCGTTTCACCTCGGGCTACACCCAGGGCACCGTAGGCTTCGGTCTTGATGCCATCGGCCTGGTGGGCGTGAAGCTGGATTCCGGCGGCGGCACCAACGGCGCAACCGCTACTTCGTACGGCGGCACCGTGTTCCCGAGCAAGTCCAACGGTGAAGCCGTTGATAACTTCTCCAGCCTGGGCCTGACCGCCAAGGCCAAGATCTCCCAGACCGAACTGAAATTGGGCACCCTGCAGCCAAAACTGCCAGTGATCGTGACCAACGACGGTCGTCTGCTGCCGCAAACCTTCCAGGGCGGCCAGATCACCACTAACGAGATCAAGGACCTGACCTTGGTCGGCGGCCAGATCGAGCACGCCAAGGGCCGTAACTCGAGCAACAACGAAGAGTTGTCGATTGCCGGCGCCAACAGCCCGACTGCTTCGGGTCGCGACAGCAACAAGTTCATCTACGGTGGTGGCGACTACAAGATCACCAAGGACCTGACTGCCCAGTACTACTACGGCAACCTGGATAACTTCTACAAGCAGCACTTCCTGGGCCTGATCCACAGCTGGGCGATCGGCCCGGGCGTGTTGAAGTCCGATCTGCGTTACTTCAACAGCCGCGATGACGGTGCCAACGGCAACGATCCTGCGTACTACACCACCGGTGACTATGGTACTGGCATCACCAAGGGCAAGGTCGACAACAACCTGTACAGCGGCTTGTTCCTGTACACCGTTTCCGGTCACACCTTCGGTGGCGGTTACCAGGTCAGCAACGGCGACAGCGATTTCCCTTGGCTGAACCAGGGTGACGGCTCGTCGGCTTACCTGACCACCGACATGCAGATCGCCAAGTTCGCCCGTGCCGGCGAACGTACCTGGCAGGCTCGTTACTCCTATGACTTCGCCCAGATTGGCGCGCCAGGCCTGACCGCCGGTATCGTCTACCTGCGCGGCGACGACATCGACACCTCGGGTAACGTCGGTACCAGCAAGCCGCAGACCAAGGTCAACGCCACTGGCGCCAGCGAGTGGGAACGAGACCTGACCGTGGCTTACGTCGTGCCTCAGGGCCCGCTGAAAAACCTCGGCCTGACCTGGAAAAACGCCATGTGGCGCAACGACATCCCAGGTCAACGCGACCAGGACGAAAACCGCCTGATCGTCAGCTACTCGATCCCGCTGTTGTAACAGCGCGGTTCGCAGTCGACGAAAAAAAGCCCCGCCCGGCATCACGCCGGGCGGGGCTTTGTCTTGCAGGAAGGCCCGCCCCCGCGGGTGCTTCCTCACTTCCCTCTCTACAGCAACTCAAGGCCTTCTCGAACCTTGGCGCCAGAGTGGCCGCTGCGCGTGCGAGCGTCCAGTGAACAGAAATTTAATATTCTTTACGGTTCTAAATAAATCGATATTTATTCTTTTTAATTAATAAAAAGACGAGGCACAGTAGGTTCATCACGCACTCACAAGGAGCCGCACCATGAGCCTCAAACTCGGCGATATCGCCCCCGATTTCCAACAGGATTCCAGCGCCGGCACCATCCGCTTCCACGAGTGGCTGGGCGATAGCTGGGGCGTGCTGTTTTCCCATCCGGCCGACTTCACGCCGGTGTGCACCACCGAGTTGGGCTTCACCGCCAGACTCAAGGACGAATTTGCCCAGCGTGGCGTCAAGGCCATTGCCCTGTCGGTCGACCCGGTGGATTCACACCACCGCTGGATCGAGGACATCAACGAAACCCAGGACACCCAGGTCAACTTCCCTATCCTCGCCGACGCCGACCGCAAGGTCTCCGACCTCTACGACCTGATTCACCCGAACGCCAACGACACCCTGACCGTGCGCTCGCTGTTCGTCATCGACCCGAACAAGAAGGTTCGGCTGACCATCACCTATCCAGCCAGCACCGGGCGCAACTTCCACGAAATCCTGCGGGTGATCGACTCCCTGCAACTCACCGACAGCCACAAGGTGGCCACGCCGGCCAACTGGCAGGACGGCGATGAGGTGGTGATCGTGCCTTCGCTCAAGGACGAAGCGGAAATTGCCCAGCGCTTCCCCAGAGGCTATCGCGCCGTGAAGCCTTACTTGCGTCTGACTCCACAACCGAATCGCTGATATAGCCGTACCGATTTATCCAAAGCAGGGGTTTTCAGGCCGTTTCGACGGCCTTTTTTTATGGACGATCGAAAGCTGTTTGCATATATCTGCAATGAATAACCAAATGAATAAATATGATTTATGGATATAAAAAACACCTGTTAAGGTTGATTCAACCAACGCGAGATCGCCGCCGCGAATCGCCCATAACGCGCAAGGAATCAAGGCAATGCTGGTCGTCTCACTCGGAGGAAGTCCCAGCCAACGCTCCCGTTCAGGGGTGCTGCTGGAGCGCTGCCAACGCTGGTTGCAACAACAGGGAGTGGAAGTGGTGAGTTACCAGGTACGGGACTTCCCGGCCGAGGACTTGCTGCATGCACGCTTCGACAGCCCGAAGGTGATAGACCTGCTGCAACAGATTGAAAATGCCGATGGCCTGGTGATCGCCACCCCAGTGTACAAGGCGTCGTTTTCCGGGGCGCTGAAAACCCTGCTGGACTTGCTGCCTGAGCGTGCCCTGAGTCACAAGGTGGTGTTGCCAATGGCCACGGGCGGCAGCATCGCCCACATGCTGGCGGTGGACTACGCGCTCAAGCCGGTGTTGTCGGCGCTCAAGGCCCAGGAAATGCTCCAGGGAATTTTTGCCGAGGACAGCCAGATCGCCTACGGCGAAGGCAGTGCCCAGGCGAAGCTGGCGCCGGAACTGGAACAGCGTCTGTACGAAGCGTTGGAACAGTTTGTCGGCGCTCTGGCCCGACGTCCCAAGCCACTGGATCCCCAGTTGTTGAATGAACGTTTGTTGAGTGCTCGCTGGAGCATTTAAGTCTCACCCACTCACTGAAGTACTGGCCTTACTCGCCCGCTAACGGGCAAGCAGGTGCAGCCAAAACCCTACTGCAAAAAGGAGAGCGCCATGCGCCCTGTCATTTTGCGTCGCGGTCTGGTCGCTCTGTTTGTTGCGGCTGTGTCCTTCGGCGCCATTACTCAAGCTCAGGCCGAAACCCTGCGAATCGGCTATCAAAAATACGGCACCCTGGTGCTGCTCAAGGCCAAGGGCACCCTGGAAAAAAGCCTCGCCGCCCAAGGCGTCGACGTGCAATGGACCGAGTTCCCCGGCGGTCCGCAACTGCTTGAAGGCCTGAACGTTGGCTCGATCGACTTCGGCGTGACCGGCGAAACCCCGCCAGTGTTCGCCCAAGCGGCCGGTGCCAATCTGCTCTACGTCGCCTACGAACCACCAGCGCCTCACAGTGAAGCGATCCTGGTGCCGAAGGACTCGGCGATCAAGTCGGTACAGGACCTCAAGGGCAAGAAAGTCGTGCTCAACAAGGGCTCCAACGTGCACTACCTGCTGGTGCGCGCCCTCGAAGACGCCGGCCTCAAATACAGCGACATCCAGACCGTATTCCTGCCACCGGCCGATGCCCGTGCTGCCTTCGAGCGCGGCAGCGTTGACGCCTGGGTGATCTGGGACCCGTACCAGGCCGCCGCCGAACAGCAGTTGCAGGCGCGCACCCTGCGTGACGGCAAGGGCATCGTCGACAACCATCAGTTCTACCTCGCCACCAAACCCTACGCCGAGCAACACCCGGCCGTGATCAAGACCCTGGTGGACCAGGTACGTGCTGTTGGCGAGTGGTCGCAAGCGAACCCTGAAGACGTGACCAAACAGGTCGCACCGCTGCTCGGCCTGCCAGCCGACATCACCTTGACTTCAGTGAAACGCCAAGGCTACGGCGCGCATTTCCTCACCCCGGAAGTGGTCGCGGCGCAGCAGAAAATCGCCGACAGCTTCTACCAGCTCAAGTTGATTCCCAAACCCCTGAGCATCAAAGACGTGATCTGGACGCCCCCGGCGACCGTTGCCAACGCACAGTAATCCGACTTCCCAAGGAGACCACTCCATGAGCCTCAATATTTTCTGGTTCCTGCCTACCCACGGCGACGGCCATTACCTTGGCACCGCTGAAGGCGCGCGCGCCGTTGACCATGGCTACCTGCAACAAGTCGCGCAAGCGGCGGATCGCCTGGGCTTCGGCGGGGTGCTGATTCCCACTGGACGCTCCTGCGAAGATTCGTGGCTGGTTGCCGCCTCGCTGATCCCGGTGACCCAGCGCCTGAAGTTCCTGGTTGCCCTGCGCCCCGGGATCATTTCCCCGACGGTGGCAGCGCGGCAGGCGGCGACCCTGGATCGCTTATCCGGTGGGCGTGCGCTGTTCAACCTGGTGACGGGCGGCGATCCGGAAGAGTTGGCCGGTGATGGTCTGTTTTTGACTCACGAGGAGCGCTACCAGGCCTCGGTGGAATTCACCCGAATCTGGCGCCGTGTGCTGGAAGGCGAGACGGTCGACTACGACGGCCAGCATATCAGCGTGAAGGGCGCGAAACTGCTCTATCCGCCGATCCAGCAGCCGCGTCCGCCGCTGTATTTCGGCGGGTCTTCGGAAGCCGCGCAGGATCTGGCCGCCGAGCAGGTGGAGATGGTCCTGACCTGGGGCGAGCCGCCGGCTGCGGTGGCGGAGAAGATCGCTCAGGTACGCGAAAAAGCCGCGAAGCTGGGACGCACCGTGCGCTTTGGTATTCGTCTGCACGTGATTGTCCGCGAGACCAACGCCGAAGCCTGGCAGGCGGCGGATCGGTTGATCTCGCACCTGGACGACGACACTATTGCCCGCGCCCAGGCCTCCCTGGCGCGCTTCGATTCAGTGGGCCAGCAACGCATGGCCGCGCTGCATGGCGGCAGCCGCGACAACCTGGAAGTCAGCCCCAATCTGTGGGCAGGGGTCGGCCTGGTGCGCGGTGGTGCCGGTACGGCGCTGGTGGGCGATGGTCCGACCGTGGCTGCGCGGGTCAAGGAGTACGCGGAGCTGGGCATCGACACCTTTATCTTCTCCGGTTATCCACACCTGGAAGAGTCGTACCGGGTGGCCGAGCTGCTGTTCCCGCATCTGGACGTGGTGCGCCCGGAGCTTCCGAAAAGCGCCGGCTACGTCAGTCCGTTCGGCGAGATGGTGGCCAACGACATTCTTCCCAAAGCCGCGTCGCAGAGCTGAGGCGCGTTATGAAGAAGCAAACGCTTATCCACAGTCTCGCGCCCTGGGCCTTGCCGTTGCTGTTGCTGGCGGTGTGGCAGTTGTCGGTGTCGGCGGGCTGGTTGTCGACGCGGATTTTGCCGGCGCCGATCGCGGTGATCGAGGCCGGTGTGAACCTGGTGCAGAGCGGCGAAATCTGGAAACACCTGGCCATCAGCGGCTGGCGCGCCGGGCTCGGTTTTGTCATCGGCGGTGGGATTGGCCTGGCGTTGGGGTTTATCACCGGGCTGTCGAAATGGGGCGAACGCCTGCTCGACAGCTCGGTGCAGATGATCCGCAACGTGCCACACCTGGCGTTGATTCCGCTGGTGATCCTGTGGTTCGGCATCGACGAGTCGGCGAAGATTTTCCTGGTGGCCCTGGGCACCTTGTTCCCGATTTACCTCAACACCTACCACGGCATCCGTAACGTCGACCCGGCGCTGGTGGAGATGGCCCGCAGTTATGGCCTGAGTGGTTTCAGCCTGTTCCGTCAGGTGATCCTGCCGGGCGCGCTGCCCTCGATTCTGGTGGGCGTGCGTTTTGCCCTGGGCTTCATGTGGCTGACGCTGATCGTCGCCGAAACCATTTCCGCCAGCTCCGGCATCGGCTACCTGGCGATGAATGCCCGGGAGTTCCTGCAGACCGACGTGGTGGTGCTGGCAATTGTTTTGTACGCGGTGCTCGGCAAGTTGGCCGACCTCGCGGCTCGCGGTCTTGAGCGTGTGTGGTTGCGCTGGCATCCGGCTTATCAAGTGGTCAAGGGAGGTGCGGCATGACGGCTCAACAACCGCCGCGCCTGCTGCGCGGGATTCCGCTGGTAGTGCGCAAACTGCAAAAGACTTTTGGCGCGCGGCAGGTGCTGCGCGAGATCGATCTGCATATTCCGGCCGGGCAGTTTGTCGCCGTGGTCGGTCGCAGCGGCTGCGGCAAGAGCACTTTGCTGCGCTTGCTGGCCGGTCTCGATCAGCCCACCGAAGGCGAGCTGCTGGCCGGCTCTGCGGCGCTCAGCGAAGCGCGGGAAGACACCCGGCTGATGTTCCAGGAAGCGCGTTTGCTGCCGTGGAAAAAGGTCATCGACAACGTCGGCCTCGGCCTCAAGGGCAATTGGCAGCAACAGGCGCTGGATGCCCTCGAAGCTGTGGGCTTGGCGGATCGCGCCCATGAGTGGCCGGCGGCCTTGTCCGGCGGACAGAAGCAGCGCGTGGCATTGGCTCGGGCGTTGATCCACAAACCACGCCTGTTGTTGCTCGACGAGCCTTTGGGGGCGCTGGATGCCCTGACCCGGATCGAGATGCAGCAATTGATCGAACGCCTGTGGCAGCAGCACGGCTTCACCGTATTGCTGGTGACCCACGACGTCAGCGAAGCGGTGGCGATTGCCGACCGCGTACTGCTGATTGAAGAGGGCGAGATTGGCCTGGACCTGCACGTCGAACTGCCGCGCCCTCGGGCTCGCGGCTCTCATCGACTGGCAGCGCTGGAAACTGAAGTGCTCAACCGAGTGTTGGCCGTGCCGGGCGTACCGCCTGACCCGGAACCCGTTTCACCCTTGCCTACGCAACTGCGCTGGGCGCAATAACCTTACTTTCTCAAGACAGGAATCAAGCGCATGACTATCAAAGCCATTAACGTCCGCAACCAGTTCAAAGGCACCATCAAGGAAATCGTCGAAGGCGACGTGCTGTCGGAAATCGACGTGCAAACCGCCTCGGGTATCGTCACTTCAGTGATCACCACGCGTTCGGTCAAGGAGCTGGAGCTGGTGATCGGCAGCGAAGTGATCGCCTTCGTCAAATCCACCGAGGTTTCGATCGCCAAGTTGTAAGCGGTGCGCAACGAGCAACCCCGACGGGTGTGAACCCTTCGGGGTTTTTTATGCGTGGCGCTTGGGCAGGTAGGGCGGCAGGTACAGGCCCAGGTAGGCGTCGAAGACGCGCATGCCTTCCTCGGCCATGCGCGGGGTGATTTGCCCGTGCTGTTGCACCGAACGGGCGTAAACCCGGTCGCCGAGCTCCATGGCCAGGGCGAACACATCGACATCTTCGGGCAACCTCGGCAGTTCGAAGTGATGGTCGAAGAGTTTGTGCATCAGGTCGCCCAGTTCGATGTCGTGCTGGCGGTCGGCCTGGGTCACTTCGGTCAGGCCATGCTGGGCCAGGATCAACTGGCGAGCGGCGGCGTCTTCGCTGTAGATCACCAACATGCGCTCTTCCACCAGCCGCGACAGATCGCGCCAGCTGTGCAGCGTCGCAGTGTCTATCGGTGCTTGCAGGCAGGCACGAAACGCGGCGTGCACGTCGGCGGTCAGGGCTTCGAGCAGGGCTGGGACGCTGGCGAAGAAGTGGTAGACCGAGGAGGGTGGGATCTCGGCGCGTTCGGCCACGCTGTAGATCGACAGACTGGCCACGCCCTCGGCCGCCAGCAGAGTACGGGCCGCGTCGAGAATCGAGTCGATGCGGGCCTGGCTGCGAGCGCGGGGTTTTCGGGCGGTGGCGATGCGGGTCATTGAACTCTCCTACAGGGCAGCGGGCATTGTACGAGGCGGGTTGGGTGTTGTCTTGTAGCCCGCCTTCGCGAGCAGGCTCGCTCCCACATTTTCGATTTTCGCCACGGACCCGCGAACCGAGAAAGGCGGCCATAAAAAAACGCCGCAGGCTGTGAGGCCGGCGGCGTTTTTCAGAGCAACCGCTTAAACGGTATGCAGGTACCAGTTGTACTCGAGGTCGGAGATGGAGTGTTCGAACTCCTCCAGCTCACTCTCTTTACAGGCGACAAAGATATCGATGTATTTCGGGTCGATGTACTTGGCCATCACCTCACTGTCGTCCAGCTCGCGCAGGGCATCGCGCAGGTTGTTCGGCAGGCTCTGCTCGTTCTGCTCGTAGCTGTTGCCTTCAACCGGAGCATTCGGTTCGATCTTGTTGGTCAGGCCGTGATGCACGCCTGCCAGGACCGAAGCCATCAGCAGGTACGGGTTGGCATCGGCGCCGGCAACACGATGTTCGATACGCACGGCGTCGGCGGCACCAGTTGGTACGCGAATCGCCACGGTGCGGTTGTCCAGGCCCCAGCATGGCGAGTTCGGCACGTAGAACTGTGCGCCGAAACGACGATAGGAGTTGACGTTCGGGCAGAGGAAAGCCATCTGCGCCGGTAGGGTCTCGAGCACACCGCCGATCGCGTGACGCAGTGCGGCGTTCTGCTCGGGATCCTCGCTGGCAAAAATGTTCTTGCCGTCTTTATCAAGAATCGAGATGTGGACATGCAGACCGTTGCCCGCCTGGCCCGGGTAAGGCTTGGCCATGAAGGTGGTGTCCATCTCATGGTCGTAGGCGATGTTCTTGATCAGGCGCTTGAGCAGTACCGCGTAGTCGCAGGCCTTGATCGGGTCGGCGACGTGGTGCAGGTTCACTTCGAACTGCGCCGGGGCACTTTCCTTGACGATGGCGTCAGCCGGGATGCCTTGTTCCTTCGCACCTTCCAGGATGTCCTGGAGGCAGTCGACGTATTCGTCGAGGTCGTCGATCAGGTAGACCTGTGTCGAGTGCGGGCGTTTACCGGAGACCGGTGAGCGCGGTGGCTGCGGACGACCGTTCACGTTCTCCTGGTCGATCAGGTAGAACTCCAGTTCGAACGCGGCGCATATAGTCAGGCCCATTTCGTCGAACTTGCGCACGACATTGGCCAGCACCTCACGCGGGTCGGCGAAGAACGGCTCACCTTCGAGTTCGTGCATGGTCATCAGCAATTGCGCGGTTGGACGCTTCTGCCACGGCTCGTTGCACAGGGTGTCAGGGATTGGATAACAGATTCGGTCAGCATCACCGATGTCCAGGCCCAGGCCGGTGCTTTCCACCGTAGAACCGTTGATATCCAGGGCAAAGAGGGAGGCCGGCAGGTTGATGCCTTTCTCGTAAACCTTGTGGAGACTGGTGCGTTCGATGCGCTTGCCGCGCACCACACCATTCATATCCGCAATCAGAAGGTCAACGTACAGAACCTCAGGATGTTCCTTAAGGAACGCGTTCGCTTCGTTAAGCTGAACGGCACGCGGGGGTACCGACATGATGCAACACCTTTGTTGTTAAAAATATCAATCATTGATCTTTTCGGATTCCAGTCAACCCGAACGGCATGATTAAGTCAAGCGAGGGCTTTTTTGCCCTAAAAAAGCGCTCGAAAGGCATTTCTGAGGCAGTTTGGGGCGTTTTAATGCCTTTCCCTTCTTTGCCAGCTGCGGGTTTGAGCGGGCCGTGTTGTATTTTTTACGGGGGTGTTGTGTAAAAAAATGAACAAGGCTAAGCTCGGATCAAACCCATAACAGCAATAATACCGGGGTGTTTCATGTCTCGCCGGCCGTCAATCGGCATCGCCGCCTGCTCTATGCAGATCGGCCTGCAGGCTTGCCATATCAGTGGCGACAGCTTCGTCCGCGCTCCAGGCGCAAGGGCCAACGGCCTGCCGACGGTGCCGAATAGGCTGTCGGCGTCCGTTATTCTGGACGCACCGCAAAAACTGTTATTTACCCGATCTTCTTCCACTGTAGAACCTTTTCACTATAGCGGCCCTGCGTGTTCTGCGGGAGCTGCTCATGATTCTGCACGCGATTCCACTTCCAGCCCGTTGCCGCGCCGTGCTGTTGCGGTTTCTGCACGCACGGCTTTTGCATCAGGCTTGCACAGCCAGCCACAAGGGCAGGTAAGCTCTAGCTCGCACGTCCTGGGCGTCTCCCAGGTCTGCCAACGCGACGCGGACGCGTCAAACAACGCCCGGCCCCTAATGAAGCCGGGACACTCAGCCCAGAGGCATTTATGAGTAACAACCTCGACCAGCTCACCGATTGGTTGAAAGACCACAAGATCACAGAAGTCGAATGCATGATTGGCGACTTGACCGGGATCACCCGCGGCAAGATCTCGCCAACCAACAAGTTCATTGCCGAAAAAGGCATGCGCCTGCCCGAGAGTGTGCTGTTGCAGACAGTGACGGGCGACTATGTCGAAGACGACATCTATTACGAACTGCTCGACCCGGCCGACATCGACATGATCTGCCGCCCCGACCAGAACGCGGTGTTCCTCGTGCCATGGGCCATCGAGCCGACCGCGCAGGTGATTCACGACACCTACGACAAGCAGGGCAACCCGATCGAGCTGTCGCCACGCAACGTCCTCAAGAAAGTCCTCAAACTCTATTCCGACAAGGGCTGGCAGCCGATCGTGGCGCCGGAAATGGAGTTCTACCTGACCAAGCGCAGTGACGACCCGGATTACCCGTTGCAACCGCCGGTTGGCCGTTCCGGACGTCCGGAAATCGGTCGCCAATCGTTCTCTATCGAAGCGGCCAACGAATTCGACCCGCTGTTCGAAGACGTCTACGACTGGTGCGAACTGCAGGAGCTGGATCTCGATACGCTGATCCACGAAGACGGCACGGCGCAGATGGAAATCAACTTCCGTCACGGCGACGCGCTGTCCCTGGCCGACCAGATCCTGGTGTTCAAGCGCACCATGCGCGAGGCCGCGCTCAAGCACAACGTGGCCGCCACGTTCATGGCCAAGCCGATGACCGGCGAGCCTGGCAGCGCCATGCACCTGCACCAGAGCATCATCGATATCGAGACCGGCAAGAACGTCTTCTCCAATGAAGACGGGAGCATGAGCCAGTTGTTCCTCAACCACATCGGCGGCCTGCAGAAATTCATCCCTGAACTGCTGCCGCTGTTCGCGCCCAACGTCAACTCGTTCCGCCGCTTCCTGCCGGACACTTCGGCGCCGGTGAACGTCGAGTGGGGCGAAGAAAACCGTACCGTGGGCCTGCGGGTGCCGGATGCCGGCCCTCAAAACCGTCGGGTGGAAAACCGCCTGCCGGGTGCCGACGCCAACCCGTACCTGGCGATTGCCGCGAGCCTGCTGTGCGGCTACATCGGCATGGTCGAAGGTATCAACCCAAGCGCGCCTGTGGTGGGTCGTGGTTACGAGCGGCGCAACCTGCGTCTGCCGCTGACCATCGAAGACGCTCTGGAACGCATGGAAAACAGCAAGACCATCGAGAAGTACCTGGGTCACAACTTCATCACTGGCTACGTCGCGGTCAAGCGGGCCGAGCATGAAAACTTCAAGCGCGTGATCAGCTCATGGGAACGGGAATTCCTGTTGTTCGCCGTCTGACACGCCGGGTGCGGCCCTCAAAAGCCGCACTCCAACCTCACTAGGAGAGCTTTATGAGCAACAACCCGCAAACCCGTGAATGGCAGAACCTGAGCGCCGAACACCACCTGGCCCCCTTCAGTGACTTCAAGCAATTGAAGGAAAAAGGCCCGCGCGTCATCACCAGCGCCAAGGGCGTTTACCTGTGGGACAGCGAAGGCAATCAGATCCTCGACGGCATGGCCGGCCTGTGGTGCGTGGCCATCGGTTACGGCCGCGACGAGTTGGCCGAGGCTGCCAGCAAGCAGATGCGCGAGTTGCCGTACTACAACCTGTTTTTCCAGACCGCTCACCCGCCCGTCCTCGAACTGGCCAAGGCAATTTCCGATATCGCGCCAGCAGGCATGAACCACGTGTTCTTCACCGGTTCCGGCTCCGAAGGCAATGACACCATGCTGCGCATGGTTCGCCACTACTGGGCGATCAAAGGTCAGCCAAACAAGAAAGTCATTATCAGCCGCAAGAACGGCTACCACGGTTCGACCGTGGCCGGCGCCAGCCTGGGCGGCATGACCTACATGCACGAACAGGGCGACTTGCCGATCCCCGGCATCGTGCACATTCCGCAGCCGTACTGGTTCGGTGAAGGCGGCGACATGACCCCGGAAGAATTCGGGATCTGGGCTGCCAACCAGTTGGAAGAAAAGATTCTCGAAGTCGGTGTCGACAACGTCGGCGCCTTCATTGCCGAGCCGATCCAGGGCGCCGGCGGCGTGATCGTGCCGCCAGAAAGCTACTGGCCGCGCATCAAGGAAATCCTCGCCAAGTACGACATCCTGTTCGTCGCCGATGAAGTGATTTGCGGTTTCGGCCGTACCGGCGAGTGGTTCGGCAGCGATTTCTACGACCTCAAGCCCGACATGATGACCATCGCCAAGGGCCTGACTTCCGGCTACATCCCGATGGGTGGTCTGATCGTGCGCGATTCGGTGGTCGAAGTGCTGAACGAAGGCGGCGATTTCAACCACGGATTCACCTACTCCGGTCACCCGGTAGCGGCGGCTGTTGCCCTGGAAAACATCCGCATCATGCGCGAAGAGAAGATTATCGAGCGCGTCCAGGAAGAAACGGCACCGTATTTGCAAAAGCGTCTGCGTGAACTCAACGATCATCCATTGGTGGGTGAAGTTCGCGGGGTAGGGTTGCTGGGCGCTATCGAACTGGTTCAGGACAAAGCCACGCGTAAACGTTACGAAGGCAAGGGTGTAGGCATGATCTGCCGGCAGTTCTGCTTCGACAACGGGCTGATCATGCGCGCGGTTGGCGACACCATGATCATCGCGCCGCCACTGGTGATTACCAAGGCGGAAATCGATGAGCTGGTGAGCAAGGCACGCAAGTGCCTGGACCTGACCCTGAGTGTGTTGCAGGGCTAAGTGCTAGGCTCTGAGCGGGAGTTGTATGAACTTTCGCTCAGAGCGGTCAGAAAGCTTGGCCTTTCCTTGAAAGACCGCCATGGATGTTGCCAGACTAGCCACCGTTCCAAATGCCCGGGTTCGGCGCGGAACAGGTGGTTCAAAAAAGCAAAAATTTGGAGCATTACGCATGAAGGCACTCGGTAAAAAGCTCGCCGGCAAGACACTCCTTGCCATGTCCCTGATGGGCATCATGGCGGGCGCGGTTCAGGCAGATGACAAAGTCTTGCACGTGTACAACTGGTCCGATTACATCGCGCCGGACACCATCAAGAAGTTTGAAGACGAGTCGGGCATCAAGGTGGTCTACGACGTCTTCGACAGTAACGAAACCCTCGAAGCCAAGTTGCTGGCCGGCAAGTCCGGTTACGACATCGTGGTGCCTTCGAACAACTTCCTGGCCAAGCAGATCAAGGCCGGCGTCTACCAGAAGCTGGACAAGTCCAAGCTGCCGAACTGGAAGAACCTGAACACCGATCTGCTCAAGGCCGTCTCGGTCAGCGACCCGGGTAACGAGCACGCCTTCCCGTACATGTGGGGCTCGATCGGCATCGGCTTCAACGCCGAGAAGGTCAAGGCCGCGCTGGGTCCGGATGCACCGACCAATTCCTGGGACCTGATCTTCAAACCGGAAAACGCCGCCAAGCTGAAATCCTGTGGCATCAGCGTGCTGGATTCGCCAACCGAGATGATTCCGGTGGCCCTGCACTACCTGGGCTACCCGACCGACAGCCAGGACAAGAAACAACTGGCCGAGGCCGAGGCACTGTTCCTCAAAGTTCGTCCTTCGATCGGTTACTTCCACTCCTCCAAGTACATTTCCGACCTGGCCAACGGCAACATCTGCGTGGCGATCGGCTACTCGGGTGACATCTATCAGGCCAAGACTCGCGCCGCCGAAGCCGGTGACAAGGTCAAGGTCAGCTACAACATTCCCAAAGAAGGTGCAGGTAGCTTCTACGACATGGTCGCCATCCCTAAAGATGCCGAAAACGTCGAAGGCGCCTACAAGTTCATGACCTTCCTGCAGAAGCCGGAAATCATGGCGGAAATCACCAACGCCGTACGCTTCCCGAACGGTAACGCCGCTGCAACCCCACTGGTTGATAAAGACATCACCAGTGACCCGGGCGTTTACCCACCGGCAGACGTGCTGGCCAAGCTGTACGCGATTGCCGACCTGCCGGCCGCGACCCAGCGGATCCTGACTCGCAGCTGGACCAAGATCAAATCGGGTAAATAAGTATCTGTAGGAGCGAGCCTGTCGATTCGACAGGCTCGCTCCTACAAGGATCTTTTTAAAGTTTGCTGGATCGGTTTATCGAGGGTAAGTTGCGCGCCGGTTTTGTTCCCAGGCAGTCCAGACTGTCCGGTAACGCTGGGCAACTTGCGCCCAACTAATTTGAGAGAGGACCTCCACGTGGCCATTTTTTCTTTGTTGCGCAAAGCCATGCTGGTTGGCGCCGGGTTGACACTGGCTGCCAGTGTTCAAGCCGCCGGCACCGTGCATATTTATAACTGGTCGGATTACATCGGCGAGACCACCCTGGCGGACTTCCAGAAAGCCACCGGTATCAAGCCAGTGTACGACGTGTTTGATTCCAACGAGACCCTGGAAGGCAAGTTGCTGGCCGGGCGCACCGGCTATGACGTGGTGGTGCCGTCCAACCACTTCCTGGGCAAGCAGATCAAGGCCGGGGCGTTCCAGAAGCTCGACAAGTCGCTGTTGCCGAACTACAGCAACCTCGATCCGGTGCTGCTCAAACGCCTGGAACAGAACGACCCGGGCAACCTGTATGCCGTACCGTACCTGTGGGGTACCAACGGCATCGGCTACAACGTCGACAAAATCAAAGAGGTGCTGGGCGTCGACAAAATCGACTCCTGGGCGGCGGTGTTCGAGCCGGAAAACATCAAGAAGCTGCAAAGCTGCGGTGTGGCCTTCCTCGATTCGGCTGACGAAATGATGCCGACGGTCCTCAACTACATGGGCCTGGATGCCAACAGCACCAACCCTGAGGACTACAAAAAGGCCGAAGCCAAGTTGCTTGCGGTGCGGCCTTACGTGACCTACTTCCACTCCTCCAAGTACATCGGCGACCTGGCCAACGGCGACATCTGCGTCGCCATCGGCTTCTCCGGTGACATGTTCCAGGCGAAAAACCGCGCGGCGGAAGCGAAGAAGGGCGTGAACATCGCTTACTCGATTCCGAAAGAGGGCGGCGCTCTGTGGTTCGACATGCTGGCGATTCCCAAGGATTCGGCCAACGTCAAACAGGCCCATGCCTTCATCAATTACCTGCTCAAGCCAGAGGTGATCGCCCAGGTCAGCGACTACGTGGGCTACGCCAACCCGAACCCGGCGTCGGACAAATTGATGGAGCAGTCGATCCGCGAAGACGAATCGGTGTATCCACCCCAGGCCGTGCTCGACAAGACCTACGTGTCGATCGAACTACCGCCGAACATTCAACGGCTGATGACCCGCAGCTGGACCAAGGTCAAGTCGGGTAAATAGTGACAAAGGCTCAAACTATCCAAGGTTGGCTCACCTTGAGCGAACTGCACTCTTTTGTTTTGGGAGTTTCGTAAATGGCAGTTGCCTCCGGCGCCTATAAGAAAGCCCTCGAGGGCGACCAGACACCGAAACAGGTGTTGGTCAAAATCGACCGGGTCACGAAGAAGTTCGACGAGACGATTGCCGTGGACGACGTGTCCCTGGAAATCAAGAAAGGCGAAATCTTCGCCTTGCTCGGCGGATCGGGTTCGGGCAAATCCACCTTGCTGCGCATGCTCGCCGGTTTCGAGCGACCGACCGAAGGGCGAATCTTCCTCGATGGTGTAGACATCACCGATATGCCGCCGTACGAGCGGCCGATCAACATGATGTTCCAGTCCTATGCGTTGTTCCCGCACATGACCGTGGCGCAGAACATCGCCTTCGGCCTCAAGCAGGACAAGATCCCGGCCGCCGAGGTCGATGCGCGTGTGGCGGAGATGCTCAAGCTGGTACAGATGAGCCAGTACGCCAAGCGCAAGCCGCACCAGCTTTCCGGCGGCCAGCGTCAGCGTGTGGCCCTGGCCCGTTCCCTGGCCAAGCGTCCGAAGCTGCTGCTGCTCGACGAACCGATGGGTGCCCTCGACAAGAAACTGCGCTCGCAGATGCAGTTGGAACTGGTTGAGATCATCGAGCGCGTTGGCGTGACCTGCGTGATGGTGACCCACGACCAGGAAGAGGCCATGACCATGGCCGAGCGCATCGCGATCATGCACCTGGGCTGGATCGCGCAGATCGGCAGCCCGATCGACATCTACGAAACCCCGACCAGCCGCCTGGTCTGCGAATTCATCGGCAACGTCAACATCTTCGAAGGTGAAGTGGTGGACGACGCCGAGGGCCACGCCCTGATCACCTGCAAGGATCTGGACCGCAATATCTACGTCGGCCACGGCATCAGCACCTCGGTCCAGGACAAGTCGGTGACTTACGCGATTCGTCCGGAGAAGCTGCTGGTCACCGCCGACATGCCGACCTGCGAGTACAACTGGTCGAGCGGCAAGGTCCACGATATTGCCTACCTCGGCGGCCACTCGGTGTTCTACGTCGAATTGCCGAGCGGCAAGCTGGTGCAGTCGTTCGTCGCCAACGCCGAGCGTCGCGGCCAGCGGCCAACCTGGGGTGACCAGGTCTACGTCTGGTGGGAAGACGACAGCGGCGTGGTACTGCGCTCATGAACATGCGAAAGCTCAAACGCCGACTCAATCGAATAATTCCCGGTGGCCGGCAGTTGGTCATCGGGGTTCCGTTCCTCTGGCTGTTCCTGTTCTTCATGCTGCCGTTCTTCATCGTCCTGAAGATCAGCTTCGCCGAAGCAGACGTGGCGATTCCGCCGTATACCGAGATCTACAGCTTCGTTGAACAGAAGCTGCAGGTGCTGCTCAACCTCGGCAACTACGTGTTGCTCAGCGAGGATGAGCTGTACATCGCCGCCTACCTCGGCTCGTTGAAGATGGCGCTGATCAGCACCACCCTTTGCCTGTTGATCGGTTATCCGATGGCCTACGCCATCGCCAGTGCGCGCAAGGAAATGCAGACCGTGCTGGTGCTGCTGATCATGATGCCGACCTGGACCGCGATCCTGATCCGCGTCTATGCGTGGATGGGCATCCTCAGCAACAACGGCTTGCTCAACGGTTTCCTGATGAGCATGGGGTTTATCAGCGAGCCGCTGCAGATCCTCAACACCAACCTCGCGGTGTATATCGGCGTGGTCTATTCGTACCTGCCGTTCATGATCCTGCCGCTCTACGCCAACCTGGTGAAGCACGATACCAGCCTATTGGAAGCGGCTTCCGACCTGGGTTCCAGCACCTTCAACAGCTTCTGGAAAATCACTATTCCTCTGTCGAAGAACGGCATCATCGCCGGCTGCATGCTGGTGTTCATTCCGGTAGTGGGTGAGTTCGTGATCCCGGAACTGCTCGGCGGTCCGGAAACCCTGATGATCGGTAAAGTGCTCTGGCAAGAGTTCTTCAACAACCGTGACTGGCCGGTGGCGTCCGCCCTGGCAGTGGTGATGCTGGCGATCCTGATTGTGCCGATCATCCTGTTCAACCGCAGTCAGGCCAAGGAAATGGAGGGTAAAGAATGAAGCGCTTCCGTTTCTCCAGCCTGATGCTGGTAGTGGGTCTGTTGTTTATCTACCTGCCGATGCTGATCCTGGTGATCTACTCGTTCAACGCCTCGAAACTGGTGACGGTGTGGGGCGGCTGGTCGATCAAGTGGTACGTCGGCCTGCTGGATAACACCCAACTGATGGGCTCGGTGGTGCGCTCGCTGGAAATCGCCTGCTACACCGCGATTGCCGCGGTGGCGCTGGGGACCCTGGCAGCGTTCGTGCTGACCCGGATCACCCACTTCAAGGGCCGCACGCTGTTCGGCGGCCTGGTGACGGCACCCTTGGTCATGCCGGAAGTGATCACCGGTCTGTCGCTGTTGCTGCTGTTCGTGGCCATGGCGCAAATGATCGGCTGGCCACAGGAGCGTGGCCTGGTCACGATCTGGATCGCCCACACTACGTTCTGCGCGGCCTATGTTGCGGTGGTGGTGTCGGCCCGTCTGCGTGAGTTGGACATGTCCATCGAAGAGGCGGCCATGGACCTCGGTGCGCGGCCGTGGAAGGTGTTCTTTCTGATCACCATCCCGATGATCGCGCCGTCGCTGGCGGCGGGCGGCATGATGTCGTTCGCTCTGTCCCTCGACGACCTGGTGCTCGCCAGCTTCGTCTCGGGCCCGGGCTCGACGACCTTGCCGATGGAAGTGTTCTCGGCGGTGCGCCTGGGCGTGAAGCCGGAGATCAACGCGGTGGCCAGCCTGATCCTGCTGGCGGTGTCGATCGTGACCTTCCTGGTCTGGTTCTTCAGCCGTCGTGCCGAAGAAAACCGCAAGCGCGCGATTCAGCAAGCCATCGAAGAAAGCGCCGCCGACTCCTGGAAACAACCGGAAGTCCGCCGGCCGCAGGCGGTTTGATAGGTGAGTGGGAAAGGGAGCGGGCAAGCCCGCTCCCACAATTATTCTCCATCAGTCCATCAGCCCTTCAACGCATCATGCGCCTCCAGCGCACGCAGCGAGAACACGTACGCTGCACCGGCATTCAGAGAAATCGCCGTGGCCAAGGTCGCAGCAATCTCCTCACGGGTCGCGCCGGCCTTGATCGCGGCATCGGTGTGCACGCCGATGCAACCGTCGCAGCGGGTGGTAATGGCGACTGCGATGGAAATCAGCTCGCGGGTCTTGGCATCCAGCACGTTGTTCTCTTCGGCGGCTTCACCCAATGCCATATAGGCCTTGACCATCTTCGGATTGGTTTTGCCCAGGCCACCGAAGGCCTTCTGGATAGTGGGCAGCAGTTCGGACCAATTGTTGAACATTGCGTTATCTCCTGAGCAGGTTGGGGTGTACTGTTGCGGCAGATACAGTGTTGTCCAACCGGGCCAGGCGCGTTTGCCCGATCCGCTCAGTTATTTATCCAATCGTCGCAAATGAACTCGATCGATAAATTGATTGCCCTCGCCAGCCTGCGCGGCAGCCTCGACCTGCGCTGTCAGTTCCAGGGCGACTGGGCGCTGGATCACCCGGCCGACCGGCGCGGGCTGGCGCCGTATCACATCGTCCTGACGGGCACCTGCCACGCTGAACTGTCCGGCGGGCAGCGGGTGCGCCTGAACGCCGGTGACGTGCTGCTGCTGCCTGGTGGCTCGACCCATCTGCTGCGCAGCGAGGGTGCGCGGATCGCCCCCAGTGTGCCGCGGGTGATCGCTGGTGGGCTGCTGCCGATGCACCGCATGGGCAGTGACGAGCCGGAGGTCGATATGCTCTGCGGCAGCTTCCACTACAACCCACAGTCCCTGCTGTTTTCGGCCCTCCCGGAATACCTGGTGATCTCCAGCCGCGAAAGCCAGGTCGATGCACAACTGGTGGCGCTGATTGCACTGCTGCGCGGCGAAGCGGATGGCAATCAGCCGGGTGCACGGTTCTTCGTCGATGCGCTGTCGTCGGCGATGTTCACCCTGATTCTGCGCGCGCACCTGGCCGGGCAATCGCCGGCGAGCGGCACCCTGGCCTTGCTCGCGGACAAGCGCCTGAGCCGTGCCTGGCAAGCGATGCTGGCCGATCCCGGGCACGACTGGACCATCGACAGCCTGGCCGCCGCTGCGACGATGTCGCGGGCCACCTTCATGCGTGCCTTTGTGCGGGTTGCCGGGGTCTCGCCCTGGGTGCTGCTGACCCAGGTGCGCATGGAGTTGGCGTACAGCCTCTTAGGGCAGTCCGGCCTGAGCCTGAACGACATCGCCGCCCAGGTTGGTTATCAATCCCAGGCAGCGTTCAGCAAGAAGTTCAAGGACACTTACGGCGAGGCCCCGGGGCGGGTGCGCCAGAGCCTGTAGGTGCCGAGTGTCAGCGGGCCGGCAACAGCTTCAAGGTGCTGCGGGTGTTGGCGGCCACTTCCTCTTCGCTGAAATGCGCCTGATGGTAGATCCCTTCGATGTAGGCCTCCGCCTGATCCTCATAATGCGTGTTGAACGGCACGCCGCTTTGCCCGATCGGGTTGATGGTCAGGGCATGGGCCGGGTCGGCGAAGTCGATGATGCGGCGGGTTGAAGGGCCGTAGGTCACAGGCCAGGGTGCCGGGCCGATTTTTGCGGTGAGGTTGTTCGGCACTTCATGGCTACCCGGCGCCTCGAATGGCCCGATGTTGAAGATCCGGTCCAGCGGCTTTTGCATGCCCAGCGGATGGCCGTGAGTCAGGGTGTGGGCCTTGCCCCATTGCCACTGCGTGCTGTCTGTCCCGAGGGTGCCCTTGAGGTGGGCGAGGCTGGCGTTCCAGGCGGCCTTGACGACATCAGCACGGGTTTGCGCGGTGCCGCTGCTGCGGTTGTTCCACCAGGGTGAGTCGGCGTTGGCGGCCAGCCGGGGCAGGGCGGCATCGATGACCCGAGTCGAGAGCAGGGTGTCGAAGAAGCTGTCGCCCAGTTCGTCGTGCAGCGCGCCATACGCCAGGTCGTAGAGGAACTGGTTGAACAACGTGGCGCTGGTGGAATCCAGCGGGTAGTCACCTTTCCACGCCGCCAGTTGTTCCAGCAGTTTCAGCTCCGCGGAATCACTGACCACTTCACGCAATACCGGTAACAGCGGTGCGAGTGTGCGCGGACCATAGTGGGTAGTGGTGCCCAGTTGCAGTTTCTGCGTGCCTTCGACGTCCCACTTCACGCTGTTGTCGCTCAACTGCTGGTTCAGTTTCTGGCCACGATCCGCCAGGTTGTAGTAGCCGGGAATCTCCATGCCGGTGGGCGACAGCGGCTGGAAGTTGGCGGAAACGATGTAACCGCGTGCCGGGTTTTCTTCCTGGGGGTTGGCGCTGAACGGGTAGAAACCGTCCTTGTCCGCCTGGTTGCTGCTGCCGTCGAGAATGAACTCCGGCTTGACCCCGGCCGGACGCTTGGGCAATTGCGCGGCGGCCCACCAGCCGATGTCCCCTTTGGCATTGGCCCAGACGATGTTCAGGCCCGGTGCCTGGACCTTGGAGGAGGCGGTGCGGGCCTTGGCCAGGGTGTCGGCGCGGTTGAGCTGGTAGAAACCTTCGAGGATCGGGTTTTGCGTCTCGAGAAACGCCCACCACATGGCAATCGGTGTCTTGCCGGCGGTGGCGCCCAGTACGTCGTTGATGATCGGCCCGTGGGGCGACTGACGCAGGGTCAGGTTCACCGGCTCCTGACCCTTCACCGCGATCTGCTGCTCGGTGCTGACCAGGTCCACCCATTGCCCGCGATACCAGACTTGATTGGCATTGTCCGGATTGACCTTCTCGGCGATCAGGTCGAGGTCATCGTTCTGGAACATGGTCAGGCTCCAGCCGAAATCCATGTTGTGGCCGAGGAAGGCGAACGGCACCAGCGCCTGGTGGTGGCCGTACAGTTCAAAGCCGGGCGCCGACAGTTGCGCCTCGTACCAAACTGCCGGGGCCGAGAAACGAATGTGCGGGTCACCGGCCAGCAGCGGTTTGCCACTTTGGGTGCGACTGCCGGCAATCGCCCAGGCATTGCTGCCCTCGAACTGCGGCAGGCCGTGCTCGGCCAGCGCCTGCTCACTGAGGCGGGCCAAGGCGTTGAGGTCCTTCCAGTCGGCGGCGCTGAGGGCCGGCGCGGAGCCGGGTTTCTCGACAAGCACGCCCTTGGGCTGCCAGTCGAGATCGAAGATGTTCAGGTAGTCGCTGCCCAGTTGATCACGGACATAGGTCAGCACCGGCTCGGTACGAAAGGCTGCGGCAAAGCTGTAGGCCATGTAGCCGGCGGCGCTGATGCTGTCCTGGGCGGTGAACGGCCGCTTGCGGATCCCCAACACGTCGAACTCCACCGGTGCGGCGTGGCTGTCTTGATACTGGTTGATCCCGTCCAGATAAGCCTGCAGGGCCTTCCACTCTGGGGATTGCTTGTCGAGCGCGGCCACGTAGGTTTCGGCACGCTCGCGGATGCGCAGGCTGCGGAACAGCTTGTCGGTGTCGACCAGCTTCGGCCCCAACACCTCCGCCAACTCACCGCGAGCCAGGCGGCGCATAATTTCCATCTGAAACAAGCGGTCTTGAGCCTGCACATAGCCAAGAGCCCGATACAGGTCGGTCTCGTTGGTGGCCCGAATGTGCGGCACCCCACGCTCGTCATAACGCACCGTCACCGCGCCTTCGAGGTGTTGCAACTGCACCTGGCCCTGGCGGGTGGGTTGTTTGCTATACACATACCAGCCGGCGCCTGCGGCGAGCAGGACGAGCAGCAAGGCCAGCAGGGTCATGACGCGCTTCATGGAGACTCCTTGTTCTTTTTGGAATGCCGCCTGTCGGGGCGGTCAAGATGTAGCACAGCCCTTGCCCGCCGGGGATGTCCGACCTTGAAAAGTCCGGAATGCCCTAGGGTGTTTCACTGGCCCACGGGCAATAACACCCCACCGCCAGAGTGTTGGTGGCATTGACCGGACGACCCTCGCTCAGCGCCTGCAAAATCGGCTCAATGAAGCTGTTGCTGGAATTGCAAGTCAGGCCTTCGCTGTAGGGGCCGAAGTAGGCGAGTTTGCCGCTGCGGTCCCAGATGGCGACGGCCGGGCTGGCGGGGATCTGGGTGGAGCCGGGGAGGACGTCGAGGGTTTTCAGGCCACTGAGGGTGTTGGGCAACTGGCCCTGGCTGCCGGGTTTTTGCACGGCGAAGAATTGCACGCCCTGGGGCCCGTAGTGTTCGAGCAGTTCGGCGAGGTGCTGCTGGTTGCCGACGTTGCACGGGCAGGACGGGTCCCAGAAGTGTACGACGCGGATCGAGCCGGGACCGGCGAGGTGCTCGGGCAGGCGCAGCGGATCGCCGGAAAATACGGCGGTGTGCTCGCTGAAGGCGCGCAGGTAGCGGCCCTGGAACCAGTCGTAGGCCGCCCACAGCACGCCGGCGCAGATCAGTGCGATCAGGGTGGCAAACAATGTCGTGCGGGTGTGGGGGCGCATGTGAAAGCATCCTTGGCGGTCGCGTAGCTTGCCATGCTTGCCACGACAGAAGAATATCGCAGGCCCATAAAGTCTGTTTCGCGCGCTGCGCCTGCTCTGGAATCTCCTCATGGCTGTGACCTTCAATGCCGATCATTTGCGCGCCAGCTTGCAGCCGTTGGCTTGTGCGCAGCCGCTCTCGGACGAGGCGCAGGCCTATCAACGCTTCTATGGCCTGGATTTCGCGCAACGCACGCTGCGTCGTGGCCTCGGACGTTTCGAGGTCGATGGCTACGAGGTCGTCAGCCAGCTTTGGTGGCCTGAACGGGCGAAAGCCACGCTGTTCCTGTTTCACGGTTTCTACGATCACACCGGGCTCTATCGGCACGTCATCGAATGGGCGCTGGAGCAGGGTTTCGCAGTGATTGCCTGTGATTTGCCGGGGCACGGCCTGTCCAGTGGCGAGCGTGCGAGCATTCGCGATTTCGCCGAATACCAGGACACCCTGCAAGGCCTGTTCGCCGAGGCGCGCTCAATCGACCTGCCCCAGCCCTGGCACCTGTGCGGGCAGAGTACCGGCGGGGCGATCGTCATCGACCACGTGCTCAACCAGGGCGTCGACAGCCCGGCACAAGGCCAGGTACTGCTGTTATCGCCGCTGGTGCGGCCACGTGCCTGGGGGTGGTCGCACCTGAGTTATTACCTGCTGCGGCCTTTCGTCAAAGGCATTGCCCGGCGCTTCAGTGAGAACTCCAACGACCCGGCGTTCCTGCCGTTCCTGCAGGCCGATCCGCTGCAACCATTGCGCCTGCCGACCGCCTGGGTGGGGGCGCTGGCGCGCTGGATCAAGCGCATCGAAGCAGCGCCGGCGAGCCCGCGGCGTCCGTTGATCATTCAGGGGATGGCCGACATGACTGTGGATTGGCAGCACAATCTGCAGGTGCTGGCGGCCAAGTTCGATCGGCCGCAGGTGCTGAAGTTGCCGGAGGCGCGGCATCATTTGGCGAATGAAACGGCGGCATTGCGGGAGGAGTATTTTGGGTTTTTGAGTCGGCGGATCAAGGGCCGGAATTTGTAGTGTCTGTTAAACCGCTATCGCGAGCAGGCTCGCGATAGCGGTTTAACAGACCGCGTAAATTACGGAGCCAGACTCGAAGCACTTTGCCCCACCGCCAACCCCGCCCGAATCGCCGCCAGCGCCGCTTGGTAATAAGCCTTGCCTTCGGTGGATTCAGCGAAGTTGGCAAACTCCTCAAGCTCGGCATCCGACAGGTCGCGATAGACGTACAGCAGGGTGTTGTTGAGGTCGCTGCCGATCTGTTCCATCAGGCGCTGGCGCTGGCCGTTGAGCATGCTCTGGGCCTGGCCGCCGCCGAGCAGGCCGGGAATCATCTGGCTCAGGCTGTCCGCCGCCACACCGGCAATCGCCAGGCTGACTTCGGCGCCGGCTTCGCGGGCTGGCAGCGCCTGGGCCAGGTGGCCGACGATCAACTGGCGGGTGTCGCTGGCTTCGATCTTAGGCAAGCCCTTGGCATTCTTCGCCAACTGATCGCGGCGCGTCGCCAGCAACTCAGCGGCAATGATCTTGCGCCCCAGCGCCGACTGGAAAAACGCCAGCGCCGGCTTCGGGTCGGCGAGATTCTTGCGCAATTGTGCCTGCGCGCGCTGATCCACAGCCTGTGGCGCAAAGCGCTGGTTGCTGTTGTTGACCAACGCCTGGAACACCGCCGGCGGCAGACTGTTTTGGTAGCGTTGTTGGGCGGCAGTGAGGGCATCGCTGAAATGCGCGCGCTGGTCCGGCCAGCCAGCGACCTTGTACAACTGGTCGTAGCCGTCTGCCCAGGAGGGGAAAGTACAGAGCATCAACAGTGAAAAAAGCAAACGGCGCATAAGGACTCCTGTCGGCAGTCGACTATTCTCCGGGGCCAGACACAGGTTGTCGAGAATTCGTATCAGGTTCACCTGCATATCCGACGATCCTCCGCTATCCGGCACTGTCGGATTTGCTGGCGCAGGAATACTATGCGCGCCATGCCCATACCCTCTGATCACCCGCTATTGCTGCGTATCGTTGACGACCTCGCCACTCACGGCTGGTCGCAGCAGAACCTGTTCCTGCCTCTGTCTTTGACCGGGGAGCTGGCGGCCGAGTGCCGTAAACGTGCGGCCGAGGGCGAACTGGCGCCGGCGGCGGTGGGCCGTGGCCCCGCTTCGGAGGTTCGCGAGGGTATTCGCGGCGATCATATTCAATGGCTGGAGCCCGGCCAGGCCGATGCCTGCGA
Source organism: Pseudomonas fluorescens (assembly GCF_019212185.1). NCBI lineage: Bacteria > Pseudomonadati > Pseudomonadota > Gammaproteobacteria > Pseudomonadales > Pseudomonadaceae > Pseudomonas > Pseudomonas fluorescens. Next base: position 6,236,003 of record NZ_CP078138.1, on the reverse strand, counting down.
TAGCTATCTGAGCTTGATGGACAGCCTGCGCGAGGCGCTCAACCGTGGCCTGTTCCTCGGTCTCGAGGACTTCGAAAGCCACTTCGCCCTGTACCCGCCCGGCGCCTTCTACCGCCGCCACGTTGACCGCTTTCGCGACGACGATCGGCGCATGGTCTCGGCGGTGATCTATCTCAACGATGCCTGGATGCCGGAGCATGGCGGTCAACTGCGTATGTACCTGGAGGACGACGCGGCACACGATGTGGACCCTGTGGGCGGCTGCCTGGTGGTGTTTCTTTCGGGCCAGGTGCCCCATGAGGTATTGCCGGCAACCCGCGAACGCTTGTCGTTGACCGGCTGGTTTCGCCGTCGCGGCAACGATCCATTTTGAGCATGCAGAAAATTCTCGTCAGCCGCTGCCTGTTGGGCCATCGCGTGCGCTACGACGGCGGCGCCAGCGGACCATTCGATCAGCTGCAGCAGTGGATCGCCGAAGGTCGGGTGGTGCCGTTGTGCCCTGAAGTGGCGGGCGGCTTGCCTACCCCTCGGGCGGCGGCTGAGATTCCGGGCGGACAGGGTGTCGAGGTGCTCGACGGCAGTGCCCGGGTCATCACCACCGAGGGTGAAGATGTCAGTGCCGAGTTCCTGTCCGGTGCGCGGCAGGCTCTGGCGCTGGTGCAGCAACATGGCATCCACATCGCCGTGCTCAAGGCCAACAGCCCTTCATGCGGCAACCTGCTGACCTATGACGGCACGTTCAGCGGGGTCAAGGTCAGCGGTGAGGGCGTCACCGCCGCCTTGTTGAGCCGTCACGGGGTCCGGGTGTTCAACGAATCGCAACTGGCCGAAGCGGCCAGCGCCCTGGCAGCGCTGGACTGAGGGCCGGCCTGGTCAAGGCTTCGGTGGCTGGGTTGCATCCATGCCGAACCACTTCTCGGACAAGGCCATCAGGCGTCCGTCTTTCTTGATTCGCTCCAAAGCCCCGGCGAGGGTCGCCTGGAATGCCGGGTTGCCTTTCTGGAACGGGATCACCAGGCTCAGCGTCGGGCCGATTTTTGCCCCTTCCTTCACCGGCAATCGGCTGTCGCGGATTGCGTAGGGAATCAGCAGGCGATCGCTGATGGCCGCGTCCAATTGTTTGTCCGCCACTTCCTTGAGCGGCTGTTGCGCATCCGGGTAACTGCGCAGGTCGACGCCTTCGACACTGCGCGCTTGATCGACAAACTGACTGCCCTGGGCCACGCCCAGCACCTTGCCATTGAGCGCCGGTAACGAGCCCAGCGGACGTTGTTCTTCCTGGCGCACGATCAATTGTGCGCTTGAATAGCTGTAAGGTTCGCTGATATCGAAACGATCCTTGAGTTCCGGGGTCAGTGCTATGTGGTTGATGGCGATATCGTAGCGGCCGCTCTCGACACCGGGCAGTAGGTCGGTGGAGTCGGTCACCACGAAGTCGGCGCGTACATCCAGCTCGCTGGCCAGTAGTTGGCCTAGCTCGACTTCGAAGCCGGTAAGTTTGCCGTCGTCCTTATAGTTGAAGGGCGGAGTATTGGCTTCCAGGGCGATGCGCAGTTCACCGCGATCGTTGACGTCGTCGATCAGTTCAGCGTGAGCAAGGGGGCTCAGAAGGGGCAGCAACAGCATCAGGCCAGGCAAAAAGCGCATGGTCTCTCCTTGATTCGTTATGTGCGACGCGCTGCTTCGGCGCGCTTTGCTATGGTGTTGAGGTCCTTCGACAACAAATTGCTACGAAGTTGTCACATTCATAAAGATTAAGCATAAAACTGGAGAAAAGAATGAAAACCTTTATGTCACGTGCTGTTTTTGCAGGGATGCTGCTCGGTGCTTCGATGCTGGCCAGCGCCGCGACGCCTGCTCCGGAGGGCGCTAAGGTCTCCATTGTTTCGCCGACAGATGGCGGCACCGTGCCGCAGACCTTCCAGATCAAGTTCGCTGTCGAAGATGTCTCCCTGGCCCCGGCAGGTGATGCCACCCCCAATTCCGGTCACCACCACGTGCTGATTGATACCGCCCCGATTGCCGCTGGCAAAGTGATCCCGGCCGATGCCAACCACGTGCATTTCGGCAAGGCGCAAACCCAGGGCGAACTGACCCTGACCCCTGGCGAGCACACCCTGCAACTGGAGCTGGGCGACAAGAACCACATGGCGTTCGACCCGCCTATCCTTTCGGAAAAGATCACCATCACGGTTAAGTAAAACGTCCAGGCAAAAAAAAGGGAGCTCCGCGGAGCTCCCTTTTTATTGACGCTTGAGCGTTAGAACAGCACGCGGCAACGAATAGTGCCGTTGATGTGCTGCAGCTTCTCTTGCGCCAGGTCCGAGTACTCGGCGTCGACGTCGATCACGACGTAGCCGACTTTCTCGTTGGTCTGCAGGAACTGACCGGAAATGTTGATGCCGTTTTCGGCGAAGACCTTGTTGATCTCGCTCATCACACCCGGGATGTTCTCGTGGATGTGCAGCAGACGGTGCTTGCCAGGGTGAGCCGGCAAGGCCACTTCCGGGAAGTTCACGGACGATACCGAAGTACCGTTGTCGCTGTACTTCACCAGCTTCTCAGCGACTTCCAGGCCGATGTTGGCTTGCGCTTCAGCGGTGGAGCCACCGATGTGCGGGGTCAGGATCACGTTGTCCAGGCCACGCAGCGGGCTCTCGAACTCTTCGTCGTTGGAGCGTGGCTCGACCGGGAACACGTCGATGGCAGCGCCGATCAGGTGCTTGTCCTTGATCGCAGCGGCCAGGTGGTCCAACTCGACCACGGTGCCGCGCGCGGCGTTGATCAGGATCCCGCCTTTCTTGATTGCGCGGATTTCCTTCTCGCCGATCATCCACTGGGTCGCAGCGGTTTCCGGTACGTGCAGGGTGACGATGTCGGACATGCCCAACAGCTCGTGCAGGTTGCCGACCTGGGTGGCGTTACCCAGTGGCAGCTTGGTCACGGTGTCGTAGAAGTACACCTGCATGCCCAGGCCTTCAGCCAGGACCGACAGTTGAGTACCGATCGAGCCATAACCGACGATACCCAGCTTCTTGCCACGGATTTCGAAGGAGTTGGCCGCGCTCTTGATCCAGCCGCCACGGTGGCAGGAAGCGTTCTTCTCGGGGATGCCACGCAGCAGCAGAATCGCTTCGGCCAGCACCAACTCGGCAACGGAGCGGGTGTTGGAGTACGGCGCGTTGAACACGGCAATACCGCGCTCGCGGGCGGCGTTGAGGTCCACCTGGTTGGTGCCGATGCAGAAACAGCCGACAGCCACCAGCTTCTTCGCGTGATCGAAGATCTCTTCGGTCAGTTGAGTACGGGAGCGAATGCCGATGAAGTGCGCATCAGCGATCTTTTCCTTGAGCTGGGCTTCCGGCAGAGAACCTGTGAGGTACTCGATGCTGGTGTAGCCCGCCGCCTTGAGGACGTCGACAGCCGATTGGTGGACGCCTTCGAGAAGAAGGAACTTGATCTTGCTCTTATCGAGAGAAGTCTTGCTCATCTGCGTAAACCTGTATCCCGGAGAAAAATGGCAGGAGATAGCCAGCAGATGCTGACCCGGACGGCAGGAAAGCCGTCGCCGCAGAACAGCCTTTGGGCACTATGCTGCGGGGTCGGTATGCTAGCATATGCGCCCCGCTAAACACTCATTCCTGCGACGTGAAGCGTTCTCAGGATGACCATGAATTGTTCGAGAGTTCTGTCGATGACCAATCCTGCCCTGATTGATGAGCTGAAGACCCTGGTTGAGCCTGGCAAGGTGCTGACCGACGCCGACTCCCTGAATGCTTACGGTAAGGATTGGACCAAGCATTTCGCCCCGGCCCCGACTGCCATCGTGTTCCCCAAGACCACCGAGCAGGTCCAGGCCATCGTCCTGTGGGCCAACAAACACAAAGTGGCGCTGGTGCCGTCCGGTGGTCGTACCGGGCTGTCCGCCGCTGCGGTGGCGGCCAATGGCGAAGTGGTGGTGTCGTTCGACTACATGAACCAGGTCCTCGAGGTGAACCTGACCGACCGCACGGCCATATGCCAGCCAGGTGTGGTCACCAAGCAATTGCAGAACGTTGCGGAAGAAAAGGGTCTGTACTACCCGGTGGACTTCGCTTCGTCGGGTTCCAGCCAGATTGGCGGCAATATCGGCACCAATGCCGGCGGGATCAAGGTGATTCGCTACGGCATGACCCGCAACTGGGTGGCCGGCATGAAAGTCGTCACCGGCAAGGGTGATGTGCTGGAACTGAATCGCGACCTGATCAAGAACGCCACCGGCTATGACATGCGCCAGCTGTTCATCGGCGCCGAAGGCACCCTGGGCTTCGTGGTCGAGGCGACCATGCGCCTGGATCGCGCGCCGAAAAATCTCACCGCGATGGTGCTCGGCACCGCTGATTTCGACTCGATCATGCCGGTGCTGCACGCCTTCCAGAGCAAGCTGGACCTGACTGCCTTCGAGTTTTTCTCCGACAAGGCCCTAGCCAAAGTCCTCGATCGCGGCGACGTACCGGCGCCGTTCGAATCCGACTGCCCGTTCTACGCGCTGCTGGAATTCGAAGCGACCACCGAAGAAGTGGCCAACCACGCCCTGGAAACCTTCGAGCACTGCGTGGAGCAGGGTTGGGTGCTGGACGGCGTGATGAGCCAGAGCGAAACCCAGCTGCACAACCTGTGGAAACTGCGCGAGTACATCTCCGAGACCATTTCCCACTGGACCCCGTACAAGAACGACATTTCGGTGACCGTGTCGAAAGTCCCGGCCTTCCTCAAGGAAATCGACGCGATCGTCGGCGAACACTACCCGGATTTCGAAATCGTCTGGTTCGGCCACATTGGCGACGGCAACCTGCACCTGAACATCCTCAAGCCGGAAAACCTCAGCAAGGACGAGTTCTTTGCCAAGTGCGCGACCGTGAACAAGTGGGTGTTCGAAACCGTCGAGAAGTACAACGGTTCGATTTCTGCCGAGCACGGCGTCGGTATGACTAAGCGCGATTACCTGACCTACAGCCGTTCGCCGGTTGAAATTGAATATATGAAAGCAGTAAAAGCGGTATTCGACCCGAACGGCATCATGAACCCGGGCAAGATCTTCGCCGTTTGAACAAACCTTGAGGCAGGAGGCGGTAATGAGCTATCAGCACCAGTATGTCGACGGTACCCGCATTCATTTCCCGCTCGGGAAAGTGGTGTGCATCGGGCGTAACTACGCCGAACACGCCAAGGAACTGGATAACCCGGTGCCGACCGAGCCGCTGCTGTTCATCAAGCCGGGCAGTTGCGTGGTGCCGCTGGAAGGCGGTTTCGCAATTCCTACTGAGCGTGGCTCGGTGCATTACGAGGCGGAAATCGCTGTGTTGATCGGCAAGCCCTTGTCGACCAAACCGAGCGTCGAGGAAGTGCTGGACGCGATCTCCGGCTTCGCCCCGGCCCTGGACCTGACCCTGCGGGACAAGCAGGCCGAGCTGAAATCCAAGGGCCTGCCGTGGGAAATCGCCAAGTCCTTTGACGGTGCGGCGGTAATCGCACCGTTCGTGGTCGGCAGCACCTTTGCCGACCTGACCGACATCGGCATTCGCCTGACCATCAACGGTGAAGTGCGCCAGGACGGCAACAGCAGCGCCATGCTCAACCCGATCGTGCCGATGATCCAGCACATGGCCGGTTGCTTCTCGCTGCAGGCCGGCGACGTGATCCTCACCGGCACCCCGGTGGGTGTCGGTCCGCTGAACGTGGGTGATGAGTTGGTGCTGGAACTGCCGGGTGCCAGTCGTTTTACCAGTAGCGTTCGCTAAATCCAGCCTGAACGGAACCCTTGTAGGACCTGGCTTGCCAGCGAAGATAGCCAGGACACCGCGTTTCATCGGGGGTGGACTGGGCATCGTTGACGTTTTTCGCTGGCAAGCCAGCTACAGGGTGTTTTCCTGCAAGGTTGTAGGCAATGGCCTACGGCTATTAAGCTTGAATTCATCCAGGCGTGATATTTCATCCGCCCGTTTCGCTTTTGAGCCCGCCTGAATGCGCCGACTTGCCCGTCCCAAACCGCTTGCCTTGATTCTGTTGGTCGCCGTCGTGCTGGCGCTGGGCGTGGCGGGCCAGTATTACCGTCTCTACGAGCGCGCCTGGTTCAATCTGCAAAGCTGGCTGCACCCGCTCTCCGAGCAGTCGATGGCGCTCAATGATTACCGAGTGGTGATCGAAGCCAAGGTGATTGACGGCCTGGACGACGACGTCTCGGCGTTGACCTTCGATCCAGTGCGCAACAGCCTGTTCACCGTGACCAACCAGAATTCCGAGCTGATCGAAATGTCCCTCGATGGGCGCATCCTGCGGCGGATTGCGCTGATCGGCTTTGGTGATCCAGAGGCTGTGGAGTTCATCAGTGCTGACACTTATGTGATCAGCGATGAGCGTCAGCAGCGTTTGATCAAGATTCACCTGGAGGAGGGCACGACCTTCCTCGATGCCGCCGATGCCGAGCAGATGACCCTGGGCATGCACATGACCCGCAACAAGGGCTTCGAGGGCCTGGCCTACGACTCCAAGGGCAAGCGTCTGTTCGTCGCCAAGGAGCGCGACCCGATGCTGATCTACGAAGTGCAGGGCTTCCCGCATTACAACCCGGAAAAATCCTACGCCGTGCACGTGATCAACAACCCCAAGCGGGATGCCGGGTTGTTTGTGCGCGACCTGTCGAGTCTGCAATACGATGAGCGCAGCGGCCACTTGCTGGCACTGTCGGATGAGTCGTTTCTGGTGCTGGAGCTGGATATCGACGGTCGGCCGCTAAGCACAATGTCATTGCGTAAAGGTCAACATGGCCTGCAGAAGACCGTGCCGCAAGCAGAAGGGATCGCCATGGATGACGAGGGGACGCTGTACCTGGTGAGCGAGCCGAACCTGTTTTATGTGTTCAGGAAGCCATCTCAGCCCTAACCGACACCACAAAAACCATTGCAGGAGCCAGCTGGCTGGCGAGGGCGGTCTTTGCGTCAATACATAGGCTGACTGACACACCGCCTTCGCCGGCAAGCCCGCTCCTGCGGGTGTTCATGGGTCGGCAGAAATGTGAATTACTTGGCCGTCAGGCTCTTCACACCCTCACTGGTCCCCAGCAACAGCAGGTCCGCCGGGCGGGCGGCAAACAGGCCGTTGGTGACCACGCCGACGATGGCGTTGATCTGCTTCTCCAGCTCCACCGGGTTGGTGATCTGCATGTTGAACACATCAAGGATGATGTTGCCGTTGTCGGTCAACACGCCTTCACGGTACACCGGGTCGCCGCCCAGCTTGACCAGTTCACGGGCCACGTGGCTGCGGGCCATCGGGATGACTTCGACCGGCAGCGGGAAAGTACCCAGGACTGGTACCAGTTTGCTGGCGTCGGCAATGCAGATGAAGGTCTTGGCCACGGCGGCGACGATCTTCTCGCGGGTCAGGGCTGCGCCGCCGCCCTTGATCAGGTTCAGGTGCTCGTCGCTTTCATCGGCACCGTCGACGTAGAACTCCAGGTCGCTGACGGTATTGAGTTCATACACCGGAATGCCGTGACCCTTTAGGCGTGCGGCAGTGGCTTCGGAGCTGGCGACCGCGCCGTCGAACGCGCCCTTGTGCTGGGCCAGGGCGTCGATGAAGCAGTTGGCGGTGGAGCCGGTGCCGACCCCGACGATGCTCTTGTCGTCGAGTTTGGGAAGGATGAAATCGACGGCGGCCTGTGCCACTGCCTGTTTGAGTTGATCCTGGGTCATGCGGGCTCCGAAGTGCCGAAGTAGGGTTGAAAGGCCGGCATTATAGGCCTCGCTGCGGGCAAGGTCATTGCCCGATTGGCGGGTGCGACAGTGTGTCTGGGCGCGCAATGCTTCATCCCGGGGCTTAAAGCCACCGGTTTGGTGTGGTCGCCCGGGCAAAAGCCGGGTTAGACTCCTTGGTCCTGCCCAACCCGCTCAGTGATGCCTTCCGATGCTTGAACAGTACGTCAAAAAGATCCTCACCTCGCGCGTTTATGACGTTGCCGTAGAAACCCCTTTGCAGACTGCTCGCCAGCTCTCCGAGCGGCTGGGCAACACGATTTGGCTCAAGCGCGAAGACTTGCAGCCGGTGTACTCGTTCAAGATTCGCGGGGCTTACAACAAGCTCACCCAACTGAGCGATGAAGAACGCTCCCGTGGCGTGGTCACGGCCTCGGCGGGCAACCATGCCCAGGGCTTGGCGCTAGCCGCCAAGGTGCTGGGGGTCAAGGCCACCATCGTGATGCCCAAGACCACTCCGGAAATCAAGGTCGAAGGTGTACGCTCCCGTGGCGGCAAAGTGGTGCTGCACGGCGACTCTTTCCCGGAGGCCCTGGCCTATTCGCTGAAACTGGTCGACGAAAAGGGCTACGTCTACATTCACCCTTACGATGATCCGCACACCATTGCCGGGCAGGGCACGGTGGCGATGGAGATTCTTCGTCAGCACCCGGGGCCGCTGGACGCGATCTTCGTGCCGGTCGGCGGTGGTGGCCTGATCGCCGGTATCGCGGCCTACGTGAAGTACCTGCGCCCGGAGATCAAAATCATCGGCGTCGAGCCGGACGACTCCAACTGCCTGCAAGCGGCCATGGCTGCTGGTGAGCGCGTGGTGCTGCCGACCGTGGGCATCTTCGCCGATGGCGTGGCAGTGGGGCAGATCGGTCAGCACACCTTCGATATCTGCAAGGATTATGTCGACGAAGTGATCACCGTCAGCACTGACGAAATCTGTGCGGCGATCAAGGACATCTACGACGACACCCGGTCGATCACCGAGCCGGCCGGCGCCCTGGGCGTGGCCGGGATCAAGAGGTACGTGGAGCAGCGCGGCGTCACCGGGCAGACCCTGGTGGCCATCGACTCTGGTGCCAACGTCAACTTCGACCGCCTGCGCCATGTCGCCGAGCGCGCGGAATTGGGTGAGGGCCGTGAAGCGATCATCGCCGTGACCATCCCCGAGAAACCGGGCAGCTTCAAGGCGTTTTGCGAGGCCATTGGCAAGCGGCAGATCACTGAATTCAACTATCGCTACAGCACTGGTAGCGAAGCGCATATTTTCGTTGGCGTGCAGACCCATCCGGAAAACGACCCGCGCAGTGGGCTGATCGCCAGTCTGACTGAGCAGGGATTCCCGGTGCTCGACCTGACTGACAACGAATTGGCCAAGCTGCACATTCGCCACATGGTCGGCGGACGTGCGGCCCAGGTGGTCGATGAAGTGGTGCTGCGCTTCGAATTCCCTGAGCGTCCGGGTGCCTTGTTCAACTTCCTGCACAAGCTCGGCGGGCGCTGGAATATCTCGATGTTCCACTACCGCAACCACGGTGCCGCTGATGGCCGTGTGGTCGCGGGCCTGCAAGTGCCCCATGACGAGCGTCACCTGGTGCCGGCAGCTCTGGAGCAGATCGGTTATCCGTACTGGGACGAAAGCGACAACCCGGCCTATCAGCTGTTTCTTGGCTGAACGGCTACGCTGATGGGCAGGAAATAAGGAAATCAGACAATGGAAACGTTAACCGCCCTGAAAATGGCGCACATGGTCGCCACTGTGGTCTTGCTGGCCGGCGCGTTGGGGCTGGGCATCTGGGTTTTTCTGGCGCGGCGCAAAGGTGACACGACGGCGGGCGGCCGTACCTTGCAACGGCCACGGGTGTTTGTCTGGTTGCTGATGGGCCTGGCTTTGTTGAGCATGCCGTTCACCGGCTGGTGGATGGTGCACCTGGTTGGCTGGCCGCTGGGACAAACCTGGCTGCTGGCCTCCAGCGTGTTGTACACCGTGGCGGCGTTGGCCTGGTTCTGGCTGCTGGTGCGCCTGAACAAGCTGCGCAAGGCGCCGGGCAGTGTGGGCAAGTTCAGCTTTGCCTTGGCGCTGGTCAGCTTTGTCTGCTTTATCGCAATTGCCGGGTTAATGGGGGCCAAGCCGGTTTAAGGTTTTAGACCGCGTCGACCCCATTCGCGAGCAGCGGAACGCCGCCCGGGCGGCGTTCCGCTGCTCGCGAAGACATTATCAGCCACGCAGACTGATCACCGGCCACCCACGCCGCTCAGCCTCAGCCCGCAGATTCGGATCAGGATCCACCGCCACCGGATTCGCCACCTGCTCCAGCAGCGGCAGATCGTTCATCGAATCGCTGTAAAAGAAGCTGCCTTCGAGCGACAAGCCGGTTTCTTCCAGCCAACGATTCAGACGCGTCACCTTACCTTCACGGAAGCACGGCACGTCGGTGCTGCGTCCGGTGTAGCGACCTTCATGCATTTCGCATTCGGTGGCGATCAAGGTGTCCACGCCCAATAGCTCGGCAATCGGCCCGGTGACGAAGCGGTTGGTGGCGGTGATGATCACCAGCTTGTCGCCAGCGTCGCGATGCTTGGCCAGCAATTCCACGGCCTTGGGCAGCATCAGCGGCTCAATGCAGTCGCGCATGAAGTCGCGGTGCCATTCATCGAGTTGGGCCATCTCGGTACGGCCGAGGATTTCCAGGCAGAAGTTCAGGTACTCGGCGTTGTCCAGCTTGCCGGCCAGGTAGTCCTGGTAGAACTCATCGTTGCGCGCTTTGTAGGCGATGGGGTCGAGGATCTCTCGTTCGCACAGGTAGTCGCCCCATGCGTGATCGCTGTCGCCGCCCAAAAGCGTATTGTCGAGGTCGAATAAAGCCAGGCGCATTGCAGTTACCCGCTGATTAGTCTGTAAAAAGGCGATAAGAATACGGTCTTTTCACAAGAGTGCACATAAGGTAGGAAGCTTCGTTGCCGCCCTGACAATCTTTGTGGAACAATGCGGCGACATGCGTTTGCGAGGTTGTTGCCGTGATCGACCCCGATGGTTTCCGCCCCAATGTGGGGATCATTCTGACGAATGATGCTGGCCAGGTGCTATGGGCTCGCCGTATCAATCAAGATGCCTGGCAGTTTCCTCAAGGTGGTATCAACCCTCAGGAAACGCCGGAAGACGCTCTGTACCGCGAGTTAAACGAAGAAGTCGGCCTGGAGCGCGAAGATGTTGAAATTCTCGCCTGCACGCGTGGCTGGTTGCGCTATCGTTTGCCGCAACGTCTGGTCCGTACCCACAGCCAACCGCTGTGCATCGGCCAGAAACAGAAATGGTTTCTTCTGCGCCTGATCTCCAATGAGCAGCGGGTGCGGATGGATTTGACCGGTAAACCGGAATTCGATGGCTGGCGCTGGGTCAGCTATTGGTATCCGTTGGGCCAGGTGGTGACATTCAAGCGCGAGGTGTATCGACGCGCTCTCAAAGAGCTTGCCCCGCGCCTTTTAGCGCGCGACTGACGACGGAGTTCGACCCCGAGCCATGCTCAATACGCTGCGCAAGATCGTCCAGGAAGTTAACTCCGCCAAGGATCTCAAGGCGGCGTTGGGCATTATTGTATTGCGCGTCAAAGAGGCCATGGGCAGCCAGGTCTGCTCGGTCTATCTGCTCGACCCCGAGACCAACCGCTTCGTGCTGATGGCCACCGAGGGCTTGAACAAGCGCTCGATCGGCAAGGTCAGCATGGCACCCAACGAAGGTCTGGTTGGCCTGGTCGGTACGCGCGAAGAACCGCTGAACCTGGAAAACGCCGCCGACCACCCGCGCTACCGCTACTTCGCCGAAACCGGTGAAGAGCGCTTCGCCTCCTTCCTCGGCGCGCCGATCATTCACCACCGCCGCGTCGTCGGCGTGTTGGTTATCCAGCAAAAAGAACGCCGTCAGTTCGATGAAGGTGAAGAAGCCTTTCTCGTGACCATGAGCGCCCAGCTCGCCGGTGTTATCGCCCATGCCGAAGCCACTGGCTCGATCCGTGGGCTGGGGCGTCAGGGCAAAGGTATCCAGGAAGCCAAGTTTGTCGGCGTGCCGGGTTCGCCGGGCGCCGCAGTCGGTACTGCAGTGGTCATGCTGCCGCCGGCAGACCTGGATGTGGTGCCCGACAAGAGCATCACCGATATCGACGCCGAACTGGCCCTGTTCAAGACCGCCATTGAAGGCGTGCGCGCCGACATGCGCGCGTTGTCGGCCAAGCTCGCCACCCAGCTGCGCCCGGAAGAGCGGGCCTTGTTCGACGTCTACCTGATGATGCTCGACGATGCCTCGCTGGGCAGCGAAATTACCGCCGTGATCAAGACCGGCCAGTGGGCCCAGGGCGCCTTGCGTCAAGTGGTCACCGATCACGTCAACCGCTTCGAACTGATGGACGACGCCTACCTGCGCGAGCGTGCATCGGACGTCAAGGACCTTGGCCGGCGCCTGCTCGCCTATTTGCAGGAAGAGCGCCAGCAAAACCTGGTCTACCCGGAAAAAACCATTTTGGTCAGTGAAGAGCTGACCCCGGCGATGCTCGGCGAGGTGCCCGAAGGTACGCTGGTCGGCCTGGTCTCGGTATTGGGTTCGGGTAACTCCCACGTGGCGATCCTTGCGCGGGCCATGGGCATCCCGACGGTCATGGGTCTGGTGGATTTGCCGTACGCCAAGGTCGATGGCATCGACTTGATCGTCGATGGCACCAAGGGTGAGGTCTACACCAACCCCAGCGACGTGCTGCGCAAGCAGTTCGCCGAAGTGGTGGAAGAAGAGAAACAACTGGCCCTGGGCCTCGACGCACTGCGCGACTTGCCGTGTGTGACTGTCGACGGTCACCGCATGCCGCTGTGGGTCAACACCGGTCTGCTGGCCGATGTCGCACGGGCGCAAAAGCGCGGCGCCGAAGGGGTGGGCCTGTACCGCACCGAAGTGCCGTTCATGATCAACCAGCGCTTCCCCAGTGAAAAGGAGCAGTTGGCGATCTATCGCGAACAGCTCGCGGCCTTTCACCCGCAACCGGTGACCATGCGCAGCCTGGACATCGGCGGCGACAAGGCCCTGTCGTATTTCCCGATCAAGGAAGACAACCCGTTCCTCGGCTGGCGCGGGATCCGCGTCACCCTCGACCACCCGGAAATCTTCCTGGTACAGACCCGCGCCATGCTCAAGGCCAGCGAAGGCCTGAACAACCTGCGCATCCTGCTGCCGATGATTTCCGGCATTCATGAGCTGGAAGAGGCCCTGCACCTGATCCACCGGGCCTGGGGCGAAGTGCGCGACGAAGGCACCGATGTGCCGATGCCTCCGGTCGGGGTGATGATCGAGATTCCGGCAGCGGTTTACCAGACCAAAGAGCTGGCGCGCCAGGTGGACTTCCTGTCGGTGGGCTCCAACGACCTGACTCAGTATCTGTTGGCCGTGGACCGGAACAACCCTCGGGTGGCCGACCTTTACGACTACCTGCATCCAGCCGTGCTGCAAGCCTTGCAAACGGTGGTGCGCGACGCTCACGCCGAAGGCAAACCGGTGAGTATCTGCGGCGAGATGGCTGGCGATCCGGCCGCTGCGGTGCTGTTGACGGCGATGGGTTTTGACAGCTTGTCGATGAACGCCACCAACCTGCCGAAAGTGAAGTGGATGCTGCGCCAGATCAATCTCGATTGGGCGAAGGATTTGCTGGCGGAACTGATGACCATTGATAACCCGCAAGTTATCCACAGCTCGCTGCAGTTGGCCCTGAAAAACCTCGGGCTGGCGCGGATGGTTAATCCGGCTTCGGTGAAGGTTTCGTAAATCGGCGTTGCGACATTCGCGAGCAGGCTCGCTCCTACAGGAGAGAGCCTGCTCGCGGTAAGGCCGACCTCAAACCCTGATCTCAACCTCCCCCAAATGCCCGCCAAACGGCCCAAAACTGCGCTCCACCATCCACCGCGAACCATCCGCCTGCACGATCAATGCGGTACTCGCTCGGGTGCCATAGCTCTGGCTGGCAATAAACACGCTCGATAGCAGACTCTCGGTGGCCAGGCCCACGCCGGTATCCGGCAGATCGGCGAACGGCGCGGTCTGCGGATCGCCCAGCAGAGCCAGCAGCGCCTGCGGCTGCGGGTCGTCGAGGACTTCAGTCAGCGCGGCCCGTGCCTTGAGCAACTTGGGCCAAGGTGTATCCAGTCCGGCATTCGATACGCCGTAGATCCCTGGCTTCAGCTCCCGCGCCTCGCTCTGCTCAGCGTTGTAATGCCAGAGTTCGCGACGATTGCCGATCAGCAGGTTGAAGCCGGCATATTCAACCGATCTGCTGACAACGTCGGACAAATAGTCGGCGATCGACAGATCACCGGTGAGAAAACGCGCCACCAGTTCACCCCGTGACTTGCGCGCCGGCGGCTGGTGCGGATTGCGGATATTGGTCAGCGCGGCAAAGCGCCCGTCGGCACCAATACCCAGCCAGGTGCCGCCGGCTTCCAGGTCGCGCCCGGCGTGCACCTGCGGCGATTCCGGCCAGGATGCCAGCGGCAGGCTGGGGCGGGCGTAGAACTCGTCACGGTTGGCGGCGACCACCAAGGGGGTGGCGTGATCCGGGCGCCAGGCAAAAACAATCAGGCACATGAAAGGGTCCTTGGGTGTTTTTTGTTCACTGTACCCAGACATCGCCCGTCGATCCATCGGCATACGCAGTGGAGGGTTGGGGTCTGCATCCGTTACCATGCCGCTCTTATTTCGGGGGTGCAGGCATGGAATTTCTGCTCTATCTGCTGTTGGGCGCCTGTGCGGGCGTATTGGCGGGGTTGTTTGGGGTCGGTGGCGGGATCATCATCGTGCCGGTTCTGGTGTTCAGTTTCACCTTGCAGGGCTTCGACCCTTCGGTACTGACTCACCTGGCGGTGGGCACTTCGTTGGCCACCATCATCTTTACCTCGATCAACGCGGTCCGCGAACACCAGCGCAAAGGCGCGGTGCGCTGGCCGATCTTTGCCTGGATGACCCTGGGCATCCTGCTCGGCGCCGGTTTCGGCGCGTTGACGGCCGAAGCGATCTCCGGGCCCAATCTGCAGAAAATCATCGGTGTGTTCGCCCTGGTGATCGCCGTGCAAATGGCCCTGGAGCTCAAACCCAAGGCCAGCCGAACGGTGCCCGGCAAAGTCGGCCTGACCCTGGCCGGCAGTGTGATCGGCTGGGCCTCGGCGATTTTCGGGATTGGCGGTGGTTCGTTGACTGTGCCGTTCCTGACCTGGCGCAGCGTGCCGATGCAGCAGGCAGTGGCGACCTCGTCCGCCTGCGGCCTGCCGATCGCTTTGGCAAGTGCATTAAGTTTCATGATTCTGGGCTGGCATGATCCGCTGTTGCCCGCTCATAGTCTGGGTTTCATCTATCTGCCGGCGCTGCTGGGCATTGCCCTGACCAGCATGGTGTTCGCCCGCTTTGGCGCGCGATTGGCCCACAAGCTGTCGCCGCGTTTGCTGAAAAGACTGTTTGCCGCTTTGCTGTTGTGCGTGGGCTTGAGCTTCCTGCTCTGACACGCGGCGCAATCCTGGCTTAATCCCGGCGTGGCAAGTTCGCGCCAGGAATTTTAGGTTTCAACTCTAACGAGGAGTCGCAATGCTGCCTTACCCGCAGATTGACCCGGTGGCCCTGGCCATTGGCCCGCTGAAAATCCATTGGTACGGCCTGATGTACCTGGTTGGCATTGGCGGAGCCTGGCTGTTGGCGTCGCGCAGGTTGAACCGCTTTGATCCGACCTGGACCAAAGAGAAGCTCTCCGACATGGTGTTCTGGATGTCCATGGGGGTGATTGTCGGTGGCCGCCTGGGCTATGTGCTGTTCTACGACCTGAGCGCCTACCTGGCCAACCCGACGCTGATTTTCGAGGTGTGGAAGGGTGGCATGTCGTTCCACGGCGGCTTCATCGGGGTGATGCTGGCGGCGTTGTGGTTCGGCAAGAAGAACGGCAAGTCATTCTTCCAACTGATGGACTTCGTCGCACCGATGGTGCCGATTGGCCTGGGCGCCGGGCGTATCGGCAACTTCATCAACGCCGAATTGTGGGGCAAGGCCACCGACGTGCCGTGGGCCATGGTCTTCCCGGCGTTCAGCGACCCGGCGCAATTGCCGCGTCACCCCTCACAGCTGTACCAGTTTGCCCTCGAAGGCGTGGCGCTGTTCGTCATCCTCTGGTTGTTCTCGCGCAAGCCGCGGCCGACCATGGCGGTGTCCGGGATGTTCGCGCTGTTCTACGGGATCTTCCGCTTTATCGTCGAATTCGTTCGCGTGCCGGACGCGCAACTGGGCTACCTGGCCTGGAACTGGCTGACCATGGGCCAAGTGCTGTGCGTGCCGATGATCGTCGGCGGGCTGTTCCTGATCTGGCTGGCTTATCATCGCGCCCCGGCGGCGCCGGTTACCCCGGCTGCCTGACACGCCGCTCTACATTGGAATCCCGGGCGATCCCCGGGATTCAAGGACACAGGTAATACATGAAGCAATATCTCGATCTGGTCGCCCACGTCATCAAGAACGGCACCAAGCAAGCCAACCGCACCGGTGTGAACACCATCAGCTTTCCCGGCGCGATGCTGCGTTATGACCTGCAGGATGGTTTTCCGGCCATCACCACGCGCAAGATGGCCTTCAAATCGGCCATCGGCGAGATGTGCGGTTTCCTCCGTGGCGTCAACAACGCCGCCGAATTCCGCGCCCTGGGCTGCAAAGTCTGGGACCAGAACGCCAACGAAAACGCGCAATGGCTGGCCAACCCGTTCCGCCAGGGTGAAGACGACCTGGGCGAAATCTACGGCGTGCAATGGCGCAAGTGGCCGGCCTACAAGCAGATCCCGCTGAGCAACCCGGCGGCCATCGAGCAGACCCTCAACCAGGGCTACCGGCAGATTGCCGAAGGCGAGGAAGACGGCCAGGCCTACGTGGTGTTGTACAAGGCCATCGATCAGATCCGCCAATGCCTCGACACCATCATCAAGGACCCGGGTAGCCGGCGCATCCTGTTCCACGGCTGGAACGTCGCCCAACTCGATGAAATGGCCCTGCCGCCGTGCCACCTGCTGTACCAATTCCACCCGAACGTCGAGACCAAAGAGATTTCCCTGACGCTCTACATTCGCTCCAACGACCTGGGCCTTTTATCGGACGTAGGAAAAAGCGCACAGTACGTGTTCCTAGCCTAAAAAATTTGTCTTTCATGCGACTTCATCTTGACCTTGACAAGCTGCACATTCTGCATAGGATGGGCGGCCTTCAAAAAGGGGTAGTCGGTGAAGGTTGTAGTCAAAGAGAAGCAGTTGCTCGACCTGGGTGGGTCGATGCTCAACGAGGATGGGCCTACAGTGGCAGACCAGGTGTCTGTGACTGCGGTGGGGCTGTTCGATTCAGAAGAGAGGTTAGTCCCGCTTGTAAGCGAGTACCTGACCTACGCAGTACGCAGTGCCAACCTAGCGGCCCTGTCCGCCGAGACGTACGGGCGTAACATTGGTTACCTTCTCGAGCACATGAAAGGCACGCCTACTTTCAAAAGCTCGTCCTATGACGAAATACTTCTTGCCGTAAGTAAGCACAACATTCAGCGCTACTATTCCCACTTGCGCGAAGTTGATAGTTTGACCTCAACTACTATCCGTAACAGGGATGCTTGTTATATGGCCCTGTTCAACGATTTCTTGTGTGTTGCAGGTAAACAACGATCTGCTGTGCGGGAGGACAATCCTTATGCCGGTGGATTTCTTTCGCCGCCTCCGAAGAAAGATTTGGTATATCCCTGTTCCATGCGGGAGCTCAAAGCGCTTATTGAGTATGCCAGTAGCGAGAGGGAGCGTTGCCTAATCCAAACTATCTTTGATGTGGGCTTGCGTCGAAGTGAAGTTGGTAGGGTCACCCTAGGGGCCGTGAATAAGGCTTTGGGGTTCGCTCAAGCTAACTTTGTTCCAGATGACGCACTTGATTGGGTGCATCCTGATTATTGCCCGCTGTATATTGATGGAAGCAAGGGGCGTGGTAAGGAGTTCAAACCGCGATACTCAATCGTGAGTCGAGCTGTGCTCGAGCGTATTAAGCGTTACCACGCTTCTCCTTTATTCAAGAAGCACGCTCGCCGTTACGAAAGTGCGGATGTAACTCCCTGCTTCTTCAATTCAGAGGGACGACCTTTCAATCCTGACGCTATTAGCAAACTGCTTGAGCGACTTTCTAAGCGTGCCGTTAAGAGCAAGCGACTTGAGCGTATGGTCTCGCCACATAAGCTTCGTCATGGCCATGCGTATGCGATTTTGACTAGCCCAGACTTTGGCGATAACTACCTCGACAAACTTCTAATGGCGCAGAAATCCCTCGGCCACGAAGACGCATCCACGACAGGGATTTATACCAGGTTGCCACAGGATATTTTTCATCTGGTTTGCCCGAACACGGGAGAAGTTTCGACCAAGGCAAAAAGCATGGCGGATCTTGCTGCGCAGACGACATTGAAGATCAGGTTGGGAGATAAGAAATGAATATTTCAGTACGTGCAGTTGAAAGTGGCAAGATCATCAGGTGGCTTAGAGAGCTGGAAGAAAATCCGCTCAATTACTACCAAGTCGAGCTCGCCGACGATTCCAGTGGGAAGTACGCTCCACTCATGCTGAGTGAGTCCTATATTGCTAGTAAGGATCTCGATCCATCAATCGAGATGTTCGAGCTTGCAGAGCAGAAACTCATCCTTAACATGCTCATTGATGGTGTTATTCACCAGGGAGAAACCGCTGCTGGCTGCAACTGGCGTTTGAAGTTGTTGGGCTGGTACAAGTCTCTTTCCCAAGAAGAAAAGCTCGAGTTGCCCATTTACGGCAACAAACTTAGTCTCACAAAGGCTGTTGAGCCGATTGTGGGGCTTGAGTCGATCAAGCATGGCTTCAGTCAGTATGAAGGCGTCCGTCTTGCGTACGATGAAATCAATCTGGATCTTCAATTCCTGGGCGTGGCCTCAACGGATTACATGACCGTTAAGGAACGAATTGAGTCCAAGGAAGAGTTTGTGCCGCAGGAGAGTGCTCTTGTGGATTTCAAACGCCTCAAAATGCTTGATTTCGCTACCTTGGACGACCTCGAGAAATCTTCTGAAGATAGGCCATTCAACGATCTGAAACATGCGTTTGCGACCGCTTCTCTGGGGACTACCAGCGACTCAGGAGCTAGCAATTACCATGAGGGGTTTAGATGGTTCACCAAGCTCCTTGTTGGGCGTGGCTTCAGGGGAATGGAGCCGCTGACTGAGTTTCTTGATCCATTTATCCTCCCTCTGTTTCGCTCGTACCTTGAGCGGCAGATTGTTGCGGGTGACCTTTCTCCAGTCTCCGCCAATACCTTGATTAGCGCCGCCCGGATCACCTTGACGACCATTAAAAACATCAAAGGTTACACGGGATCAGATTTCATCAACTGCCAAGGATTCGATGCTGACCGCGTCACTGATCAGTACCGTCCCTATTCGAGCGCCGAGCGTGTTCGTATTTCTGAGAGCGTTGAAGAGGATATCCTGCACTACAACACCCTTTCTCAGCCGTATCAGAAGAGCGGCATTGGTGAGGATCCTCTCTGCAAGGATGGGCGCTTGAAGCCAGGCCTCAACACCCTCGACAGTGCTCGTTGGATTTTTGAGAACAAGCTGAGCTGTTCTCATGCTGGCTACGATCAGAAGGATAGTGACGATCCTTATGTTTTAGGTTTTCTTCGACTCGTTAAGCGTTCTGGCGTCAGCCTGCGGGAGGTGGTGGAAGGTTGGGGTGCTCACTACCGAATCGATTCGACCGTTATTGCTCCGTATGCCATTAAGCTCGCCCAAGTCACCGGGTTGAACGCTGACTCAATCAAGCTTCTTGATGTGGATGATTATGAGCCTAGGCACCCGCTTACCGGTCGCCCCTGCCTGAGGTACTGGAAAGAGCGCTCCGAGGGTGGAAAGGTGATGCACCTTGATATTTTTGAGGCTGATATCACCTGGCTTACCACTGCTCAATCCAGGGCTGTTGCCAAAGTGTTTGAAGACGTTAAAGCACTGACAGCTTCGCTGCGCGAGTCTGCTCCCGAGGCCGTGCGCGACAAGCTATTCATCTGGCAGTCCAGTGCGCGGATCAGCTTTCTTGAGATCAAATCTTTTGCAACTGCGAAGGACGGGGCCTTGGGGGTAGTCTTCGCAGCATATTCTAAGCGTAAAGCCCTACTGGACAGCTCTGGTCAGCCGTTGAGCCTTTCGCCTTCCCGGCTGCGCCCTAGCTTCATCAGCGAACTGGTGGAGCGGGACGTACCCGTCCGCGAGATCCAGCTGATTTTGGGCCACAAACATATCGAGACTACCCTAGCCTACCTGGATCGTATGGACTTCAACCACATCGCACGCTCCAAACTGGATGTGGCGCTCAGGGAACTCCATGAGTCGGCAGCCGAGGCGTTTGATCAGGGCCCGAACAAGGATGCTGAGGCCAACCTGATCGACGTCGTGAATCTCGATGGGCCTCAGGTAGTTTTCAAAACGCCGCTGGCGAGCTGTCGTAATATTTTCAACCCGCCAGAGTTCATCAAAAAACTGAGTACCTATGTACCTGGTAGCCCATGTGCGCTGTACAACATGTGCCTAGGATGTGAGAACGTTTTGCTCACTGCGTCTAGTTTGCCGGAGCTGTTCGCGATGGAGCGGGACTACCTTAAGCTTATGGAGGTATCTCGGATCATGGACACACCCTATGGCCGCGTAGTGCGCGAAAACTTGGCTCTGTTGGATGGCATCCTCAACTCAAACTCTGATTTTACTCCTAAGGAATTGGCCGAAGGCCGTCGTCTTTCCGAGTTTGTAGATACAACTGTGCTGGTTGATGGGGTGGGGATGTGATGATGGAACAAACGAATTTCTCCACCCTGTTAACGTTTTCGAAGTTTCGCTTTAGCTTGTCTTTGCTACAGGGAGCGGCTATTGCTTCTGAAGAAGAGAGCGAGCAGCAGGAAGCCTTGGCTTTTCTGGCCTATCTCAATGCCTTGCAGGTATCTGAACTCTCTGAATTCCTGGACGGGGTCTGGGACTTCAATGCGGATTACCCAAATGCATCCCGTTATATTCGTGGATCCAAGCTTCGGATTGATTTTACGAAGTACCCCAACATTCCAGAGTTGGCGATCCTTGAGCTTAAAGCTGCGTTCATGATCATTCTCAAGGCGCTGAGTGGAGTTCCAGCGGAGGGTCAATCCGTCAGTGCAAACAAGAAACCGCCAAAGCCCAATTCGTTGATCACTGACTATGAGTGCGGGCTTCGGTTTTTGGATAAGGTTTATTCCGTCGCTGCTATTGAACTTGGAAAAGAGCACGTTGATCGTGAGCTGATCTCAATTCAATGTTTATCTGCGCATTTTTATGCAGCAGCTGCGGAGGATTTTGATTATGTATACGATGGGAACACTGAAAAGCTTTTCAAGCTACTAAAGTCAGGCTATCTGCAAGCGAACGTGTTCGGTGCAAACCTACCACTCGTGGACTTTACCAAGTTAAAGTGGAAAGTCCTTGGTGGTAAACATCGCCCTGCAAAGGATGCTGAAAAAAAGTCCCAAGTATTACCAAACACCGTCTTCGAAATTTCATCTCAAATGGCCTCGCTATCCATTGTCGACTTTTTGGATGCTATGGGTGAGAACGTAATTGATACTGCCAGCCTCAAACGCCGCAACGCAAAAGATTATTTTCCTGCGCAAATGAATGGGTTGAACCCGCTGAAATTTAACCTGTATGTCTATAATCGGCTGGTGAATAAGGGCTTCTCGAAGGAGGAAGCCTCTAGGTTATTGGACAGTGATGTCATGGGTTCAAGCAACCTGTTCTCGATGAATGCTAACTATGCGGTTAGGCAATATGCAAAAATCACCGGCTCGCCATTTAATGATGAATTCAGGTTGTATATGAATTTCGTCAACTATTCGTGCCTCTACATTATTGGCCAGTACACAGGGATGCGTCCGTCTGAATATGCAGAGCTGCTCGCTAGTTCTAGCCTTCGCCCTGATGGCCGCTACTGGGTGTTGGCAAGCAATGTGAGCAAGCACCAGGACAATCTTGTTGAGTTGTTTGATGATTTTTGGCTCGCCATCCCCATTGTTCGTGATGCTGTTCGGGTGTGTCAGTTAATCAGTAAATACAAGAACAACGACTATATCTTTTCGAATGTGGATACGGTCGCTTTTGGGGAGCAAGGGAAGCCATTTTCTGCCGGCGCAACCAAGCTCACACTGGAAAAATTTTTCGAGCGTATCTTGCCGCCGGAGACTTTTGAGGAGCTTGACTTCAACGCCTACATGATGCGCCATACCTTGGCTTATCAGCTTTATCGTGCCGACTTGGGTCTGCCGTTTATCTCTCACCAGCTTAAGCACTTCGGTGAGATCGTAGGTGTGGGGCATTCAGATCGCGGGTTTAGTAAGACCACCCTGCTCTATGGCGAGATTGCCGACCGAATATCCAAGGGTGGTGGTGCCCGGAAGACGAAAGGTAGGTCGCTTCGTCAGGATGCGGAAATTGAAAGCATTCAACAGCGCTTCGACCCTGACGGCAGCTACGCAGGCGTGAATGCTGAGGCCCATAGGGAAAGCCTCAGGAAGGTTTTCCGAGGTTACATGGCCTCTGGGCACACCAAGGACGATATTTTTGAGGCTATGCTCGACCAGCACATTGCGGTTATCAACGTGGGCTCTGGCTTCTGTTATGGTGGCGGCGCGGATGAGTTCGACAGTTCCCTACCTTGCATTGGCGGGCTTCGTTGTAACCCTAACCGTTGCCAGAATGCCATCGTCAGCAAGGCCAACGCGCCGGCTTGGCGAGACGTTTATTACCAGAACAAGGCGATGCTCGGCAATCCAGCGTATGCACACACACATGCGCAGAACAAAGCCGCGATGGAGGAAGCTTATGGCGTCCTTCAGTTGCTGGAAGAGGAGCTCTGAGATGTCTGATCCACGGGCATTCGATCAGAAGAATAAAGAAGATTTTGATCAGTACACAGAGTTGTTGGCCGAAGCGCTTCTTAATATCGCAGCGGACGACTCTATGAAGGCGACTGTTGCTGAGCTTAGCCGTATGACTGGTATGCATCGCAATACTATCCGCATGCGTGTTTGGCCTTTGGAGCGCCTTGAAATTATCAAGGAGAATCGTCGAATCGAATTTTTGCGCAAGAAGGTCTCAAACAAGAAGCCAGTTGATCCTCTTGTAGTGCTTACTGATAAGTTGGAAGCTGCTAGGGTCGAGGTTCTTCACTGGTTTACGGAGGCTAAAATAGCTGACGATGCTGCTCAGACTAATGAGCAGAAGTATCAAGATATGATTGGTTCAAGAGATACCTATAAAAGCCTTTTGGCTGATGCCAACAAGCGGCTCTTGGACTCTCAAAAAGAAATTGATAAACTCAAGCAAGTGATCAGTATCCTGGAAGCAGCCCAGGCGGAGAAAATTGCATGAAAAGCTATCTGGACTTACTGACTGATGTTCTTGAGAATGGTGCGGTCAAAGGTGACCGAACCGGCACCGGTACTATTAGTGTCTTTGGGAGGCAGTATCGACACGACCTGTCGAAAGGCTTTCCTTTGCTTACAACGAAGAAGTTGCACTTTAAAAGTATTGTTAATGAGCTTATTTGGTTTCTTGGCGGCGATACTAACGTTAAATGGCTCAATGAGAATGGCGTTAAGATTTGGAACGAGTGGGCCACCGAAGAAGGTGACCTTGGGCCTGTGTACGGTAAGCAGTGGACTGCCTGGCCAACCAAAGATGGCGGCACAATCAACCAGATTGACTACGTCGTTAACGCCCTGAAGACCAATCCAAATAGCCGGCGAATTCTGTTCCATGGCTGGAACGTGGAGTACCTGCCGGACGAGAAGGTAAGCCCTCAGGAAAATGCCCGCCAAGGCAAGATGGCGCTGCCGCCGTGCCACCTGCTTTATCAGTTCTATGTCGTGAATAACAAGCTGTCCTCGCACCTGTTTATTCGTTCGTCAGATAGCTTCTTGGGGCTCCCGTACAACACGGCATCCCTGGCATGCCTGACGCACATGCTCGCCCAGCAGTGTGATCTCGACGTTGGTGAGATCGTTATCTCGCTCAGTGACGTCCACATCTACGCGAATCACATGGAGCAGGTGAAGACTCAGATTGCTCGCGAGCCACGCCAGTTGCCTGAACTGAAGCTGCTTCGTAAGCCTGCATCCATCTACGACTACAAGTTCGAAGATTTTGAAGTGGTGGGCTACGATCCGCACCCGCATATCTCTGCACCTGTATCAGTCTGATCTTCAGCGACACCCAATGGGAGACCGGCCTCAGGGCCGGTTTTTTTACGTTCGCTCAACGAGAGATCTCCGATAACCAACGCCTGGCATTTTGTCGGATGCTCTTTGCCGGAGAGCGGCGTCCATTTTGGGTTCATCAGGATGGTTGGTTGGAATGCATGCTGCTGTGATGGCGTGTGAAGTACAATCGGAGGCTGCCGTATAATCGCAGCTACTGCAGTCACTTCCTCAGTGTAGGTAATGCCTTGAAGCTCCTCACAAGCCTTTGGAACCTCATCAGCCCCGACCGCCGCCCCGACTGGGAGAAAATGCGAGAGCGTGACTTCATCGCTACTGCGAACAAGCTGAAGACCCTTTCAGTGACCGACCGAGGTGGCATGTCCATCGATCCCGAAGAGATTCGCGAGCAGATAATCGCATCACGTGAGCAGCTCAAGCATTTGGTTCGCAAGCCAGTAGCCCCCAGCGCACCGTTGAAAGTAATCACTGACTCTGAGGTGGCACAGGAGTCGGATTCGCTTGTAGAGGCTCGACAGGGCGTCCTGGACTGTATTGAGGTGGTTGCCTGGCGTCGGTTACCCAGCGGTGCAGCTGTGCGTTACACGTGCCTGAAGTGCGTGAGCACAGGTCGATTCGCTGTCGCGGCAGCCGGCTTGTTCTCTGAGGGGACGGAGAGTCTTCCGCCTTGGGTCGACGGCAGTACAAACAGGCAGGTCGCTTGCGCCCTACAAAACAGTGAGCTCGACTGGTACGCGACTGTGGCTGAGGCGATGGATGCCTGGGACGCAGCGCTTTGATGTCCCTACAAAACAGAAAGGCTCGTCCGGTTCCGCTTGAGCAGTACGAAGATTACGGTGACATCCCTCCAGAGGGAGTGGATCTAGAAGAGGTGGAACTCATCTGGTGGACAGTCGCGCCTAGAATGAGCAAAAAGGAACTACGAAAACGGCTGAAAATGGTCGCTGATGGCTATCGCGATGCCGGTCGCTTCCGGTACGCCGCAGTTTCAGATGCTCAAGGGCGCGGTCGTTACCCTCGGGGCGTCATCAACGTTCTTAAGCAGGTGCTGAAGCCGCGTGGGTTGATGCCTCTGGACACGTCTGATGATGTCCTTTATGTCCAGGTTGAGATCTGGCATCTGTGCATCTCCAAAGCACTTGAGTGGTGCCCGCCGAATGCCCTTCCTAGAAAGCTTCGCGGTATGAAGGTTGAGGCTGATCTGGGGTTGTAAGCGGCGTAGTTCGGCTCACTGGCACCAAGGCCCCCAAGTTGGCGGGTTCTCAATGATATCGATTGAGGTACTGAGTTCGTATTGCATGTGCTCGAAGACTTTATCGAGACGAGGATGTGCTTTCGATTCTCGCAACGCGTTCACTAACTCCAGCAGCTCTCTTCCTTGGGCCAATGGCATCTGAATGTCGCAATACACAGTGTCATCGTCGTCTTCTACCATGCCTGTAGCCCCCTCAATCTGTTCCAGGTTTTTTTCTCACGGCTCTATGCTGCTCCAGGTGCCGCATCTCTGCTTCCCACCTAGCCAGGAATTTATCCCAGTCCGTGGCGTAAGGCCCTTCGACCACCCGTGTCGAACCGATGCTCGCCTGCTGGAAACGCTCCCTCCATGGCTGAGGAATGGTTATTTCCAAGACGATATCGATGCCGCAGTTGTGATGCTGCACCGGGACAGAGGCACGAACTTCATTGAGTTCGAGTGACTCACCCATTGTAGGCGTGCCGCTTCGCTGCTGGTCGTCGAGGTCATCAAGGATGGCTAAGGCGTCAGCTGCCTCGGGGTCACCTGGAAGGAATCTGGCAATCTCCCATAGCGCTCTCCGCCTAGTGCGCTCAAGCTTTCGGAGTTCATCGTGGGTCATTTCAGTCTCTTTCAGGTCGGTTGAGGCTGGGCTGCGGTAGTGGCGTGCCGCCGCTGGCGGAGGGCTGTCGTGAACCGAACCGTGGCAAGCCACGTTTCGGCCCTACGGGCTTTCATCCTCACGCCTTCAGCCGTGCCGGCTTGCGCGCTCCGCTCGCACCCACTACTGGCGCTGCAGATGGGGTGGAGGGCAAACCAACGCGTCCTTGAAGCACATACAAGTGGCACCTATGCGCCACATGCTGCATTATTTATGGAGTTTACTGAATCGCTCAATGACGACACTTGGCGCAGTAGCAGGCCACGCTTCGAGATTCCCAGTTTTACGTATGAAATTCACGGCGCAACTCAAGAAGAACAGGACAGGAAGCATCGCAACGAGCAAAGCCAAGTCGTGTATATGTCCGAATGCTTCGGGAATATTATCGGCTTTAGCGGCCATCGGCATGATGGCTACAGCCCAGGTGAGAATATAAGTAAGTGCATAAGCGAGGATTGCACCGAAGGCCATCATTCCCGGCACAGTGAAGCGGAGTTTTGTTACGGACTTGATACTGCCGCCAGCTGGCTTAATCGCGTAAATTATCCCTTTGTTCTTCACTTTATCCTTTGACTTTTTGAAGATGCCATAAAACTCCCAGTGCCGTCCTTTCTCAATCTCCTCGAAAAGGGAAATAGGGACGATTATGTTAGGAATTACGACGCCGTCAATCTTCATAATAACTTCAATATCGTCACTGTTTTGCTTGAAGACACGAATATCTTCAAGGTTCCCAGACATTTTTAGACAATCTACAAACATATTTTCTAAATCTCCTATTAGAAAAATTACTCCGTGCATTACTGCAGGCAACATGAATGCGCAGGGCACTCAGAGTCGCCTAAATCACATCGGGCTTTTGCTGTCGGTGCTGAAACACTCAGGAAACACAGCTCCGAGTCTTAGTTCATCCAACTCGCCTATCGCTTCCGCTCCTTAGTCTTCGATGTGAACAGAGGCGTCGTTCTGTCTCCGCGCCCACAAACACTAAAGCCCTCCTGTGCTCCACCCCCATCAGGCAAACCCGACCTAGCAGTGCCCGAGCAGAGACATGCAATTTGGCTGTGCGCCACGATAATATCAGTATGCTCTGTTTATCGGAATGCACATCGCATGGCTCTATCCTCGCTTTTGAGGATCCGACTCATGCATCTGAAAGAAGCGCTGGCAGGGGCATTGCGCGGAGCTCGAGCCCACCAGGGGCTGAACTACGACGAACTGGCAGGGGCAACCCATAGGACGTATGTCGGTATGCTGGAGCAGGCACGAGCGAATCCGACGTTGGAGAAGCTCGATGAAATCGCTGACCACCTCGGTCTCGATCTGCTGACCATGGTCACCCTAGCCATAGCGGCCCAAGGTGAGGAACTCCCTTCGGAGGTTTTGCAACGTACTGCCTTGCAAATCAGGGAATTCGAGATGTCCGGAGGGTGGCAGTTGGTAGAGGAGCAATTCAGTGATGGAAAGCTCATCAAGCGCTCCCAGGGAAAGCCTAAGCAGCCGCTTAATGCGGAATACATTCGAGCCTTGAAAGCGCAAGGTTTCGACAGGAAAACAATCGCTGAAAAGCTAGGCATTGCCAGAAGCACAGTCCAAAAATATTGGAATACATAAGTCTGCAGAACATCAGCAATCCTGCAATCTAATCAAATCGCGGTTTATGGCGCGCCCTATCGGGTCGGCTGTCGTAAACCATGCCATGGCTAACGCCAAGTCATGGCCCTTTGGGCTTCCATCCTCGCGCCTCCGGCCTTTCTGGCCTGCGCGCTCCGCTTGCTCTGGTTATTTCCATCGACGAATGAAACTCGGTATAGGCCTGCGCGCCCCGGTCGCGGGTAATAATGTCTACTAAAGTTGAAGGCGCAATAGATCTCTTGAGAATTAACACCAATCTGAAGGCATCTTTTATTGGGTTATGGCACAACGAATCTTTCTGATTTCTTCAGCACAATCGTTAAATGTCTATGGTGCTGACAGCAGGCTAGGATTGAGACCCCGCCCATAATCCACCGCCTGACCATTACAAAAGATGGCTCTATGGCCATGCCTCTGAACTGTCAGACTTGCTCCGAAAAAACTCGCGCAGGTGCTCGATAAAGAACGACACTTTAGCAGATAGATTGAGCCGCTCCAGGTACACCGCATAGATATCCGCAGACGGAGTTTCGTAATCACTCAGCACCTCCACCAAACGCCCAGAGCGCAAGTGTCCCGCGAGGTTCCACTCAGCGCGCATCAGAATGCCATGACTGTCAAGAGCCCACTTGAGTGCCACCTCACCATCATTGGTGCTAAGGCTTCCCCCGACCTTGACTGTTTCGGTCAACTTGCCACGGTTGAACCGCCAACTACCAAACGCCGC
Source organism: Pseudomonas fluorescens (assembly GCF_019212185.1). Lineage (NCBI taxonomy): Bacteria > Pseudomonadati > Pseudomonadota > Gammaproteobacteria > Pseudomonadales > Pseudomonadaceae > Pseudomonas > Pseudomonas fluorescens. The sequence goes on along the minus strand of NZ_CP078138.1, from coordinate 6,207,629 downwards.
GTCATTCTGGCGCAACACAATGCATGAGTGCTGCGCCAAGTCTTTAGGCTTTTCCGGATAACCAAAGGCCTCCAAATAAGCCGGGGTAGCGCACAGTCGCCGCCGATTCGTTGCAATCTTGCGGGCAATCAATCGCGAGTCGGGAAGTTCACCAAAGCGAATGGCGACGTCAATAGCGTCATCCGGCAGGTTGATCGGGCGGTCGGTTAGGTGCAGCTGCACTTCGATATCGCGATAGCGCTTAGCGAATGACGAGATTGCAGGCCCAACATGGGTACGGCCAAAGCCCAAAGGCGCATTCACGCGCAGCAGGCCTTTCGGTTCGGCACGGCTGCTGGAAACCTGGCGTTCCATTTCGTTAATTTCGTCGAGGATCCGTTGAGCGCTCATCAAATAGAGTTCGCCCTCCGCTGTAAGGCTAATGCTACGAGTGGTGCGATTGAGCAATCGAACCCCGAGCCGGCTTTCCAGAAGGTTGAGCCGTTTGGAGACAGCTGGTGGTGTCAGGTTCATCTCGCGGGCAGCAGCTGCCAGGCTTCCGACCCTCATAAGCAGAGTGAAAAAAGCCAGCTCCGATATAGGACTCATAATTAACTCAAAGTAAACAATGTAGTTAATTTCAGTGTATTACACCTTTCTGAAAAAACCATTAATTTATAGGGGTGATTACCTATGACACACCTGCGCTCTCTACTGCCACGTAGCCGTTCCTAGCTATGGATAGAGCCCGCAGATGCCAATAAAAAATCCGACTCACAAAAATAAAGCGGAGATAAATGGCTATGCGATACCTTGGGAAGCTCTACGTCCAGGTTTTGATCGGCGTTACCGTCGGCATCCTGCTCGGTGTTTTTTGGCCCCAGATCGGCATCGACCTCAAACCCTTGGGCGACGCCTTCATCAAACTCATCAAGATGGTGTTCGCACCGATCATTTTTGCCACGGTGGTGCTCGGCATCGCCAAAATGGAGAACATGAAAGAGCTCGGTAGAGTCGGGGTACGGGCCCTTATCTACTTTGAAATTCTGTCCACCTTCGCGCTGGTGCTGGGCCTAATTGTGGTGAATCTCGTGAAGCCTGGCGAGGGAATGAACGTCGATCCTTCCACACTCGACATTGCGAGCATTTCTACCTACACCTCCGCTGCAAGCAACTCGGGCGGATTCACCGACTTCCTGATGAGTGTGATCCCGGCCAGCATTACTGACGCCTTCGCGAAGAACCAGATTCTGCCGATCCTGCTTTTCTCAACCCTCTTCGGCATCGCGCTGTCCCATCTTGGCCCACGCGGTAAACCCGTAGTCGATGTGCTTGAAGCCTTTTCCCACGGCATGTTCCACATCGTCGGCATGATCATGCGAGTCGCTCCGTTGGCTGCATGTGGCGCGATGGCCTTCACTGTCGGCAAGTACGGTCTAGGCTCCATCGTTTCGCTCGGTAAACTGATGGCGACCATGTACATCACCTGCTTCCTGTTCGTGGTGATCATTCTCGGTTTCATCTCGCGCTTGTCGGGCTTTAGTCTCTGGAAGTTTCTCAAGTACATAAAGGAAGAACTGTTCACCGTACTGGGCACCAGTTCCTCGGAGTCGGTGGTACCGCAGTTGATGACCAAGCTTGAGAGAGTTGGTGTATCCAAGCCGGTAGTAGGCCTGGTTATCCCGTCCGGCTTGACCTTCAACCCTGATGGTCAGTGCATCTACTACACCATGGCGGCCATTTTCATTGCTCAGGCTACAAACACCCCATTGACTTTAATGGATCAGTTGATCGTTCTGGGCGTCCTGTTACTGACCTCCAAGGGCTCGGCGGGCGTGACAGGCTCGGGTTTCATCACGTTGGCTGCCACTCTGGCAACGATGGACAACATTCCGGTAGCCGGCATGGTGCTCCTGCTGGGCGTCGACCGCTTCATGTCCGAAGCACGGGCCATCACCAACACCATCGGTAACGCAGTCGGCACCATGGCAATCGCCAAGTGGGTTGGTGCTCTCGATAAGAAAAGAGTGGACTTCGTATTAGACGGCGGGATCGTGCCTGAGCAAAACCAGGTACAGGAAGCATCGCCGCTCAATATGTCTAGTCCGGTCAAATCAGCCTTGTGATGCAGTTAGGAGAGTAATCGTGGATAAAGAAGCAGCTGTTGAATCACTAACCGACGTGATGGCGAAGTTCACCGCGTACATCGGCAAGCGCTTGCCAAAGGACGTGAAGGAGAAGACTGCGAAGTTGCGGGCAGCGGAAACTAATCCGTTGGCCATTGCTGTCTACGACTCGATGGCTGACAACCAGGAGTACGCCGACAAGCTGAATCGTCCCAGCTGCCAGGACACTGGTGTGATTCAGTATTTCATCTCTGCTGGAGCCCAGTTCCCACTACTGAGTGACCTGGAGGGCATCCTGGAGAATGCGACAAAGGAGGCGACTATTAAGGGCCCCCTGCGTCATAACGCCGTGGAGACCTTTATCGAGAAAAACACCGGTACCAATACTGGTTCGAAGATTCCATGGTTGGACTGGCAAATCATTCCTGACGCCGACCACGCGATCATTGATGTGTACATGGCTGGCGGCGGTTGCACCTTGCCAGGCTCGGCCAAGGTTCTGATGCCCGGCCAAGGCTATGAAGGCGTGACCGAGTTCGTCTTCGATGTGATCACCTCGCGGGGTATCAATGCTTGCCCACCACTGTTGGTCGGCGTGGGCGTGTCCACCTCGGTGGAAACCGCCGCGCGTCTATCTAAGCTGGCGATCCTGCGTCCAGTGGACTCCAGCCATCCGAACGAAAGCGCTGCGATGATGGAGAAGCTGCTGGAGGATGGCCTCAATGAAATCGGTATTGGCCCGCAGGGTTTGACCGGCAACAGTAGCGTAATGGGGGTAAACATCGAGTCTTCGGCGCGCCACCCTTCGACCATCGGTGTGGCCGTATCCACTGGTTGCTGGGCCCACCGTCGCGGCAAGATCCGAATCAACGCCGACTTGTCCTACGACATCCTCTCCCATGAAGGAGTAGTTCTGTGAAGAAGATACTGAATACGCCAATCAAGGACGAGGATCTGGCTGACCTGAACGTTGGCGATGTGGTTTACCTGACCGGCCAGTTGGTGACCTGCCGTGACGTCGCGCACCGCCGCTTGATCGAGCTCAAGCGCGAGTTGCCGGTAGATCTGCGTGGTGGGGCGATCTTCCACGCGGGGCCAATTGTTCGCAAAAAAGACGATGGCAGTTTCGAGATGGTCTCCATCGGCCCGACCACCAGCATGCGGATGGAAAAGTTCGAGAAAGAGTTTATTGAGCAAACCGGCGTAAAGTTGATCGTTGGTAAGGGCGGGATGGGGCCGGAAACGACCACAGGCTGCCTGGAGAACAAAGCGGTGCATGCTGTTTTCCCCGGCGGCTGCGCGGTACTGGCGGCGACTCAGGTCGAGGAAATTGTTCGAGCGGAATGGCAAGACCTTGGTATGCCGGAGACTCTATGGGTGAACCGAGTACGCGAATTCGGCCCGCTGATCATCTCCATCGATACCAAGGGCAACAATTTGTTCGAGCAAAACAAACTGCGCTTCAACGAACGTAAAGGCGCGGTGATCGAGAAGATCAACAGTCAGGTGCGCTTCATTAAGTGAACCAGTTGCCCGGCCATAGCGATCACGCTTTGGCCTGGCACTCGCCCGACAGTTTGCACCGCCGTCGCAACGACGAGCGCATTGCCCTCCAGGTAGTTGCACGGCGTACCTCAATGTAAACTACAGAGATTGCCATGCATAAAACCAGTCCTCACGAACTGCGCAAAATTTTCCGAGCCCTCCTTGCCGGCCAGAAGTCACTCACAACCGCCTCCGTCTTCGATCCTCTGTCAGCCCGTATAGCTGCCGATCTCGGCTTTGAGGTCGGTATCCTTGGCGGTTCGGTTGCCTCGCTGCATGTGCTTGGTGCCCCCGATATCGCGCTGATCACGTTGAGCGAATTTGTTGAGCAGGCAAGGCGTATCGGTCGGGTCGCCCAGCTGCCAGTGATTGCCGATGCCGATCACGGGTACGGCAACGCCCTTAACGTCATGCGTACCGTAACGGAGCTGGAGCGCGTCGGCATTGCTGCATTGACCTTGGAAGATACTCTCCTGCCAGCTCCATTCGGAGGCCCAGCCTTTTCTCTTATTAGCATAGAGGAAGGCATCGGCAAACTGCGAGCCGCTCAGCGAGCTCGTCAAGATGCTGAATTGGCCCTGATCGCTCGTACCCACGCCAGCGCGCAACCGCTCACCGAAGTCATCAAGCGTATTGGGGCCTATCAAGATGCGGGGGCTGATGGAATTTGTTTGGTTGGCGTGCGGGACTTCGAGCATCTCGAAGCGATTGCCGAGGGTCTGCGGATACCGCTGATGCTGGTTACCTACGGCAATGCCGCATTGCGCGACCAGCAACGCCTCAGCCAACTTGGCGTGCGCATTGTGGTGAACGGGCATGCTGCTTGTTTTGCTGCGATCAAAGCAACCTACGATAGCTTACGGGCACAGCGTGAGATTGCCGACAAGGACAATCTGACTCCCTCGGAGTTGTCCCACCGATACACCTCTCCGAATGAATACATCACTTGGGCAGAAGAATTCATGAGCGTGACGGGATAACCATTCATTCCGTTTGCGTGAGGCTCTTTACGATTGGGAAGTGGGAGGAATGCCTGGCCTGTCGTGTTCAACTCTCTTCCTCTCTACTACAGCAAGCCTGCGATACCCTGTACTGATGCTCATAGAATGGATTACCCGGCCCTAAATGAAGGGCAGTCGTGCTTGCTCGTAACTACTCAGCACTGATGCAAACGAGTCTTTTGGATTACGGGTTTCCAGTAGCTGTGCCAATATTGACGCGTCTTCCATTCCAGTCAAAAGACCTCGACCTGTCATAGGCCAGATAACATGGGCAGCGTCACCGAGAATCGCCAGGTTGCCTCGGACAAGTTGCTCTGGTTTGTACTCGGCGATGGGTGCACCACTTAATGTCTCGGGTGAGCTGATAGCTGCCGTGACTTTTGAAGTGACCTCGCTCTCTTCAAAGCCTACGAGTTCTCGCTTCGGCTACGGCCAATTCCCGCGTATGTGTGCGCCTGAGACCTATCACGCTCTCGAAAAGAGGTCGGCGTGTTTGTGTTACGGGTGTTGTGAGATAGACACCCTCTAGGAAGTGAAGGTTTCCTTTCTCCACGCTGGGCCGCTGACCATGTGCGGACTTTTTAGTTATTGAAAGACTCGGCCTTCCAGCAGCGATGTGTCGGACGTAAATGATCAGATTCAGTGAGCAATGCAGCAGGTCTACTGCTTAGTGACAACGAATCGTACCCGGACGTATCGAAAAGCAACCGCACAACGAAATTCAGTAGCAGGTGAGCAGGCTTTCTCAACCATCAATGTGCCAAAGGCGCCCAACAGTGCTTTTGGGCAACTCTAACTGCCGGCAGATCTCAGCCTGGGAAAGGCCTGCTGCCTTGAGTTCGCGTACCGCTTTGAGCCTTCCTGCGGCAGCGATTCTCTGTGGTGTAGTGATCTTTTGGGGTTCGGCAGGTAGCGCTGCGTCAAGAACTCCCAACTGCATGAGTTCTATTAAGGTGTCATTCAATACTGAGCGTGCGGTCTTGCCTTCATCGGCAGCTGCCACCAGAGTGAGGAGCGACAGGGGAGTTAAGCCTAGCGCCTGAGCCAGGTCAGCACTGAGATCAATTGTTGCTGACGTCGTAGCTGCCTCCAAACGGCTGATGTGAGCTTGATCAGCCTGATGTCGGAGGTCTGCTTGCGATAAGCCACGTCGAACCCTCAGCCACTGTAGCGTTGCCGCATACGCCTTACGCAAGGACATCCAGCCCACCTCTCCAAAAAAGAGACGGTATGCCGCGTTTGATGGATCCCACACAAATGCATATAATCATTTGCATGGGATTTAAGGCGTGTTGCCCTGCCATTTTGTGGATGCGCAACGCCTGGTTTTTTGTTGTCGTCGTGAGGGCTAACAATTTATGGCTAATTCTCCTGAGCACGAGCTGCTGCAGGAAGGCTGGATTTCGTCAGCTGGTACGTCGCTATCCCAAGGCGAGATAGAGGCATTAGTGGCAGAGCGCTTTCCCCGCAAGGCGTACTGCACAGTCGAAGATTGGCTCATCTTCCACGTGGACGAACCTGCTGAGTCGCTTGCCCGAGTTCGTGCAATAGGCCTTGAGCCGATGTTCATGTACTCGCATTGCGTCATCTACGACGGGCACGGACGGTTCCCACCTGGAGGGTGGGTGCGCTCGACCCTATGCAAATCATTCGATGGCGTTTGCCTGTTCGAGACGCGAAACACGATCTATGTGCTGGTGGGTCAGGGACGCGAGATGAAGGCCTCGCTGAAGACAATATTCGGCTTATGTTAATTGCAGGTGCGCTGAGCGGGCCTGCTTCAAACGAGATACATGATGTTCAGGATTAGCATGCAAGACCAGGCTGGCCCGGTGGGAATGTTTGGGGACGGTCTCGCTCATTTTCACGCCGTGTCACGATCTCTCGCAACGCATTGGTATCACGTCAGTCTCAAGCGCCGGCACGATGAAAGATTCATGGCTTATGAGGAGATGGTCAGCGATGAGCCTCGCCTCGTGGAGCTACTGATCTCCCAAGACGAAAGCATGGTCATTAAGGAAGTCCAGGTCGTCACCCCAGCCTGGATGAACAAAGGTTCGAGCTGGAAAATGGAAAAGCTGACCTCCTTGTCCATGGGGTTCAATCAGGTGGAAGTACCGATCTGCGTTCTGCAGGTCGAGAGTGGTGATGTGTACGTCAATACTCACCAGCGTGACCTCGATATTGACTCCCTCGTTGGGTTGAAGGAGCTGTATCGCCGCAGTGTTGCAACCACCCAAGAACCTTCCGTATTTGGGACTGTGTAACCATGTCAGAGATCAACACCGTCGCGGTCGATTTGCACGTGAAGCGCTACTCAGACTTTGACCTTCTTCGCATTGCTAGGGCTGTGAACCAAGACTACGAAGGCCTGATCACCGCTTATCTCGTGAACGTACATATCCACTCGTGCAGTGCAGTCGGCGTCGTCTTTGGTCACCTTTGCCCTGGGCCACATCAGCGACTTGCGGATGGCCGTCTGATCCGGACGTCGGATATTCAATCTGTGAAGAAGGAAGGTAGGTTCTGGGTACTCACCACTGTCAACTCCAAGTACGTCATTGCGACGTTCAGGCGTGATGTTGGACGGCGTAGCCTGCGAGAGTTCATGCGTATTGCGGGCGACAGATATATGCCAACGCCTGATCGCCTCCAGTAGCATCTTGATCCTTGTTTTGGGCTTGCCCCGCCTTCGGGGAAGGGTGTCGTGAACCAAGCCCTGGACGAGCCGGATTTTGGCCCTGGCGGGCTTTCACCCTCAGGCCTCTCGCCCATCTAAAGCTGGCGCGCTCGGCTTGCGATCTTCATTGCTAAGCTCATGCGGCGGCTTTCAACCACTGATGAGTCCGGACACTATGGATCAGCACACCGAGTCCCTGCCTGAGATCGACATTGAGGAGTTTCGAGAGCGCTACTCGCATATGTAGACCCAGCAGTTGACGAGATTTATTGCGATCATGGGTGGAGGAACCTCCTAATTGCTCTCTGCGATATTCTTCAGGTCTACCTGAGGCGACATCCAGAGGTCACCCCTTTAACCGTCGCGCAGATCAAATCCAAATTTGGAGAGCTGCATTTTTTCTATGACGGGGGCGATGCCTACTGCAGGTGCGCAGTAGACGTAGCGATCAAACTTTCGACGAAAACCTGCTCATACTGCGGAGCGCCTGGAAAGCAGCTCGGCGGTGCATGGGTAAGCACACTGTGCGCGACTCATGACGGCAGCGGTGGCTCGAAGACTGCAGGCTGACTGGCTTGCGTCCCAATCATATATAAGTGCCTTAACTGGATGCCACGCTCCAGGGAGGGCAGACACTCCAGCCCAAGTCGGGAGCTCCGCGCACTGATTGCTCTGGCTGGTCGGCTGCACCGGTTGAGTATGTGGAATATTTATATTCAGGCGACATTTGTGTCGGTTTTGCGACCATATAAAATGTTCTCCCTTGAAACCATTTTTAAAAACCGGAGATGTATATTTTGAACTCAAAAGAAAAGCAGCTTTGCCTGTGCCTACCTGTTTTTCACTTTGGAAATCAGGCTGGTTTGCTGGTCGCTTTTTTCATTTGATCCTTTCGATCTGATAGCTTTTTTAGCTCACTCCCAAGCAGATACCATCGCTTAGGGGTGCCCCTCCGCACCTTGTAACCTGCTCGTCAATTTGGGGCCGCAGGCCCCGGCTCGTTTTTGCCAACAAAGCCGAGTTTTTAAGCTTACTTTTTTGTGGTCTGTACGAGATCTGTTGTGATCAGAGATCAAAAAAGTCCAGCGAATCAGCAAGAGGCATAGCTCCGTCTAACCCGCCCAAGCTCCATCGGGATTCCCTCGGCTCACGGATGCAAACATGCCGGCGATAATCCTAGCGTCGAGCAACGCGTGGTGAGGCAGCTCTTCACCCTCGCTAGTCGGAGAAAGGGTCGTTGCGTCAGTAGGGAAATTACGAACGATTCTGGGCCATCGTCCGCCCTCATATACCAGGTCGCAAAAAAGCTCCCAATCGTACTGAGGGGCATCAGTGACGATCTCGACCTCCTTTTTGAACGACGTCAGAAACCTGAGCAGCGACATCCTGGCTTCAACAATGGGCAATGCGTAGCTCCCACCCCACAGCTGGGGAAGCACGATTTCCTTTACGAAATCACTGCAGTCTTCTTCTTGCCAAGTATCGAGCAATTCGACGTAGAATTCGCGCCCATCCTCAGCCACCAATGCGAGTGATATCAGCTTCGCTGCTGCTGATAGATGGGTAAACTCGCAATCAAGAAAGAGCCTCATATTGTCAGAACTCCGCAATGGCTAGGGCTCGCCTGGATATGGCGCAGGAAGGTCAGCTATGGGAAATGGCCCTCGAGCATCTTGGCTCAGACGGACTCCTCCAAGCGGTCATCGAAATGTGGAGCCGCGCCGCGCCTCCGCCCAGACCATTGGTTGAGCACCTGTCCATCAATCAGGTGAGTCAGGACGTCTTGAGCATACTGAAAATTGCCCAGCAGCGGGTAGGTGCCATCGTGCCAGGTCGAACGCCTGATGCAGGCACAGTCACGCTGTACGCACGTCACGCTAGCAACTTAGTTGACGGGCTCATTACACTGCTGCCAAAGGTGAAGCTTTCGCCAGCCTTACGAGGCTCTTGTCTTGAAATCGAACTGGGTATTTGACGTCCGCGCAGGCTCCTCGAACACCAGTCAGCAACAATCTTATTAAAACTTGCCCAGCGAAATGCGTCCCTTTGAGATGTTCTATGAACTCTGATTTAACTGAAGAAGAAATGCGTCGTGCCCTTTTTGGTACGCCTCAGCCAGAGGAGCAAGTTTCTACTCCGCTAGTGCAGGAGCCTGTGCCAGAGATCGCTTTAACAAAGCCAGCAGAGGCTCCAATAGCCAAGAAGAAAGCGGCGAAAGCCTTTACGCCAAGGCTCAAGGTTACGCTACGCGTCGGAAACGAATTCGAAGGAAAGATGCATGAGTTGATCCACGAGGCCGACACGTTGAGCTCGTTGCTTGCTGAGCAAGAGGCTGTGAGGGCTGCAAGGAAGAAATACAAATACGTGGAAGTGGAATCCGTTAAATCGATGTAGCACACGCCTCAAGTTTAGGTCGGACAAGTGCAATGTATTTTCAGATAGTCCGCCGACAAGTCACTGTAGAACCCGAGGGGTAGAAGGTTAAAACTTTCTGAAGCGACTGTTCTTTGGTATTTGAAAACCACCAAGCCCGAACAGCCGTGATTTTTTAATGATCAGTGGCTGTCTAAAAAATGGCACAGGAGGGCTTCTTGGGGCGCTGCTCGGCGGTATTTCGGCCCACTTCGCCCCCACCAAGTGGTGGTTGACGCTACGCTTTTCGCCAAACCAATGCAGGAATTACTCGGATGTAAATTAGCTCGCTGACCAACTCAATCAGCGTTTGAGTGATAACTGCTGCCGCAGCGAGCCCTCTGATTTCTTCGGGCAAAGCCAGTGCCAGGGGCAGAACCACCAATGAGTTGCGTGTCGAGCTACTGAACGCTACTGATCTTGCAGTGATGGCCGGCAATTTGAATGCTCGCGCAACCAGCGCACCAACCAATGGTGCCAAGAGCATGAAGCCAACGTAGACAGGAATGACGGGCAGCAGCTTGTCCATGTCTCTGACCACCGCTGAAATCTGAGAGCCGATCACTACGACCAATACAGCCGCCATAGCCGGTACAGGCATCCAAGCCCAAGCATTGTTCCAACCCTCAACGACGCGTGACCTTTCTGCACCGGCAGCTGTTGCTACCGCCAAGACCAAGGGCAAAGCGATCAGCACTACGAAGGCCTCAACAAATGGGCGGACAGATATAACCACTGCCGAGTCATTACCCAGCATTAAGGCCAGATACAGGGGCAGTAGAACAAGCTGTAGCAAGAGTAGTAATGGCGTTGCTGCCAGAGTCAGTTTGGAGTCGCCCTTACCGATATGGGTAAACACCACCACATAGTCGATACAAGGCGTCAGCAAGACCAACAGTGCACCCACCAGAATCGCGGGGTGATCCGTTATGCCCATGGTCAACGCCCAAACCAACAGGGGGATCGCGACGAAGTTGGCTGTGAGCAGCGCCGTCATGAAACGCTTGTTTGCGAGCCCTTCACGGAGATCCAGGAATGGGATCTGTAGAAACATGGCGTACATCAGCACAGCGATGGCTGGTGTCACCAACGCACCTAACGCTTGAGAAGCATTAGGTGCGAGCAGACCTCCGATAGCAGCGACAATGATCGCGACGAAGTAGACGGGAATCTGGTTCTTCTCTAGCTGTTCTCTGTCCACGAAATGCCCTTAAACGCGTGAAATCAATTTTCGATTGAGCAGGGTAATATCTGTAGCCACTACAGGTTCAAGGAAATGCTTGGGGAATTCGCATGTCAGGAATTGGGGCGTTGTCTAAATCAACGGGTTGCCACATTGAGACGATTCGCTACTACGAGAAAATAGGCCTTTTACCGCCGGCCCTGCGGTCGACCGGCAGGCACCGAATCTACACAGAGAAGCATCGTTCAAGACTCGTGTTCATCCGTCAGAATCGTGAGTTAGGATTTCCCCTCGACGATATACGAGAACTCATCGCGCTCGCAGCAGATGCTGATCGTCCGTGTGCTGACGCACTGTCCGTGGTCAAGAAACACTTGGCAGAAGTAGAGTCTAAGGTCGCTAAGCTGCAGCAGATCCGGGGAGAACTGCTTTCCATGGCTGGCACGTGTGAATCAACTTGCTTGGGTTCAAACACCCCAGATTGCACGATTGTAGAGTCCTTGTTCGAACCCGCTGCCGGGACGCGCTCCGGTTGCTGCTCCTAGGCGAATCAAGACGCGTGGGGGAAGAAAGCTGCCATCGAGACCTAATAACGCAAAAGTCTCAGAGGTATATCGAGCGTCCGCATAGCAAAGAGGGATTCTGAAGAGACAAACCGACACGATGAACCGTGCCGGTTTTTTATCACCGCAGGCTCATTTCCTTATAGAAACAATTGTGGCTTTGCCACCCTCTAGGCGAAAGGAAAACGAGACGCGATCTCCGGCTGCCAGCCCTGTCAACTGATCCTCTGTCGCGGAAAAAGCCATAGTCATCGGTGGCCATTGCACTGATGGAACAGCGCCATGGGCAATGGTCACGGTATGCTTCGTAGGATCGATAGCCTTGATCGTTCCGTCGACGGTGGCTACTGGAGCTTGCTTTGTTTCTTGCTTCATTTCCATACCCTCCATTTTCATGCCCGGCATGTCCTCAGCATGGACAGAAAGTGAAAGCGCAAATACGGTGCTTGCAACTGCAATCATGGTCAGTTTCATACGACTTTTCCTTGAGGGTTGATGGGTTCAACTATGAGGTGCCGGCGACGCATCAGGCGATAGGCTGCCGGAATGACAAACAGGGAAAGCAATGGGGCCGTGATCATGCCGCCGACCATAGGCGCGGCGATGCGGCTCATCACTTCGCTACCAGTACCGCTGCCCAACAAAATGGGTAAAAGGCCGGCAATGATCACGGCAACGGTCATGGCCTTGGGTCGAACGCGCTGCACAGCGCCTTCGCGAATGGCCGCAACCAGCCCACGCTCAGTGTTGTCGCCGAGGTCTTCACGCTCGGCCCAGGCGTTCTTCAGGTAGAGCAGCATGATCACGCCAAATTCGGCAGAAACACCGGCCAGTGCGATAAAGCCGACTCCGGTGGCTACCGACAGGTTGAACCCCAACAGATAGAGGAACCATGCCCCGCCAGTCAGTGCGAATGGCAACGTGGCCATGATCAACAACGCCTCATCGAATCGGGCAAAAGTCAGGTAGAGCAGCACGAAGATGATCAACAGCGTGGCAGGCACCACCAGTTTGAGGCGTGCGTTAGCCCGTTCCAGAAATTCGAACTGCCCTGAGTAACTCAGGCTCATGCCGGGCTGCAACTTGACCTGCTCATTGACGACCTGGCGTAGATCGGCGACCACAGAAGCAATGTCCCGACCACGCACATCGATATACACCCAGCCTGAAGGCCGTGCGTTCTCGCTCTTGAGCATTGGCGGCCCGTCGCTGACCTTGACCTTCGCCACAGTGCCGAGGGTGATCTGGCTGCCTAACGGAGTGTAAATCGGTAATCGCTCCAGGCTGCCGACCGAGTCACGCCACTCACGTGGGTAACGCACGTTAATCGGAAAGCGTGCGAGACCTTCAATGGTCTCCCCGACGTTTTCACCGCCGATAGCGCCGGCCATGATGGACTGCACATCAGAGATGTTCAATCCATAGCGAGCGGCAGCCTTTCGGTCGATATCCACGTCAATGTAGCGGCCACCAGTCAGTCGCTCGGCAAGAGCCGAACTGACACCGGGCACGTCTTTGGCCACCCGCTCGACCGCTTGGGTGACGGCATCAATTTCCGTCAAATTGGTGCCGGCGACCTTTACTCCAATAGGGCTTTTGATGCCCGTAGCCAACATATCGATACGGTTGCGAATCGGTGGTATCCATATATTCGTAAGGCCAGGGACTCGTACCACTCGATCCAGTTCCTCCACTAATTTTTCCTGTGTCATGCCTGGGCGCCATTGCTCCTGTGGTTTGAACTGGATCGTGGTTTCAAACATTTCCAGCGGCGCCGGGTCGGTTGCAGTTTCAGCACGTCCAGCTTTACCGAAGACATGTTCGACCTCTGGAACAGTCTTGATCAGGCGGTCTGTTTGTTGCAGCAATTGCGCCGCTTTCTGCGCCGACAATCCCGGCAGGGCTGAAGGCATATAGAGCAGATCGCCCTCGTCCAACGGGGGGAGAAACTCGCCGCCCAAGCGCGACATTGGCCATAGCGCGCTGACAAAGACCAGCAACGCGACAAGCAGCGTGATCTTTGGTCGACGCAAGACCGCGTCCAGAGCTGGCTGGTAGATCCGGATCAGCCAACGGTTTAGCGGGTTATGTTGCTCAGTGGGGATTCGACCCCGAATCCAATAGCCCATCAGCACTGGCACCAAGGTCACTGACAATCCTGCCGCTGCGGCCATGGCGTAGGTCTTGGTGAAAGCTAATGGGCCGAACAATCGCCCTTCCTGCGCTTCCAGGGTAAAAACCGGAATGAACGAGAGGGTGATGATCAATAAACAGAAGAACAGTGCCGGGCCTACCTCTGCCGCTGCTTCGGTCATCACGTGCCAATGACGCTCACCCTTCAGTTCCTCCCCAGGATTGGCCGCGTGCCAGGCCTCAACCTTCTTGTGGGCGTTCTCGATCATCACCACGGCGGCATCGACCATCGCGCCGATGGCGATGGCAATCCCGCCCAAGGACATGATGTTGGCATTGATCCCTTGGTAGCGCATGACGATGAAGGCAATCAGCACCCCAACTGGCAGCGAGATAATCGCCACCAGCGATGAGCGCAAGTGCCAGAGAAAGATTCCACAGACCAACGCGACGACGATGAACTCTTCGATCAGCTTGTGGCTGAGGTTTTCAACAGCGCGGTCAATCAGCTTGCTGCGGTCGTAGGTGGTGACGATTTCCACCCCGGTCGGCAGACTGCTTTTCAGTTCGTCGAGTTTGGTCTTGACCGCCGCAATGGTCTCGCGAGCATTCTTGCCGCTGCGCAAAATCACCACACCGCCGACGGTCTCGCCTTCGCCGTCGAGTTCTGTAATGCCCCGCCGCATTTCCGGCCCCAATTGAATCGTGGCGACATCGCCAAGGGTTACCGGCACACCACCCGCACCCAACTTAAGCGGGATCGCCCGGAAGTCATTGAGCGTCTTCAGATAGCCCGAAGCGCGCACGATGAACTCGGTCTCTGCCATCTCCAGCACGGCACCACCGGTTTCCTGATTGGCCTTACCGATGGCGTCGGTCACCTCAGCCTGAGTGATACCGAGGCTGGCCAATTTCAGCGGATCGAGCTGCACTTGGTACTGCTTAACCATGCCACCCACGGTGGCCACTTCCGCAACGTTCGGCAGGGTCTTGAGTTCAAACTTGAGGAACCAGTCCTGAAGAGCGCGGAGCTGTGCCAAATCGTGCCCGCCACTGCGATCCACCAGTGCGTACTGATAGATCCAACCCACCCCCGTCGCATCCGGCCCCAACGCCGGCTTGGCGCTGGCCGGCAAGCGGCTTTGTATCTGACTCAGGTACTCCAACACCCGCGAGCGAGCCCAATACAAGTCAGTGCCGTCTTCGAACAACACGTACACGAAGCTATCTCCGAAGAAGGAATAACCGCGTACCGTCTTAGCGCCCGGCACCGAGAGCATGGTGGTGGCCAACGGATAGGTCACCTGGTTCTCGACAATCTGCGGCGCTTGCCCCGGATAAGGGGTGCGGATGATCACCTGAACATCGGAGAGATCCGGCAGTGCATCGATGGGCGTGCTCTGTACCGACCAAATGCCCCAAGCCGTGACAAACAGCGTCGCCAGTAGCACCAGGAATCGGTTGGCCACTGACCAACGAATGAGGGCAGCAATCATGGCTGGCTCCCCGATTTATCCAGGCGCTCAACACGCAAACCATCATCGGACTGGCTCACCGCGATACGAACCTTGTCACCCGCTTTGAGACCCTGCATCAGCGACGGATTGGCGAGTGGAAACGTCATCGTCATGCCAGGCATGCCGAGTGTCTTGAAGGGGCCGTGGGCAAGCGTGACTTCTTTATCGTTGATCTCAACGATCTGCCCATCCGCTTCATGAAAGCTGGAGGCTGCTGCGCTGGGTGGTGACTGTTCCTCCGAGCTTGCAACAATGCCCTTAAGACTGGCCTCCGAGTCGAGCAGGAACTGACCAGAGGTAACCACCTTCTGGCCTTCTTCCAGACCCTTCAATATCGCCGTTTTGCCATCGCTTTCCTGCCCGAGGTGTACCTCCACGGGACGGTAGCGACCAGCGTCTTCGGCGAGCATCACCAGGGCTCGTCGGCCAGTTCGAATCACCGCCTCACTCGGCACCCACAATACACTTTGCTCGGTCGAACGATTCAGGCGTACCTGCGCCGTCAAACCCGGTCTGAGGCGCCCGTCCGGATTGGGTAACTCCACACGTACCCGAAGGGTGCGACTGTCCGGATTTGTCTCGGGCAAAATCGCGCCGACCTTGCCACTGAGTGTTATTCCTGGGAAGGCTGGCAGACGCGCTTCGACCGCCTGCCCCACGGCGATAGCTCCGGAATCCGATTCTGGAACGGCCACGGCTAGCCAGACACTGCTCAAGCCATTGACGCGTGCCAGAGTGTCGCCAGTCGCCACGGTCATGCCCGCACGAACATTCAATTCTTGCAGCACACCACCAATAGGGCTGGTGAGCGTCAGGTAAGGCTGAACCTTACCGCCACGCTCTACCTGAGTAATCAGTGTTGCCGGCATCCCTGTGAGCCGCAATCGCTGGCGGGCCGCAGCCAACAGGTCAGCATCCCCATTGCGCTTCAGCGCAAGGAACTCTGTCTGGGCGGATGTCCACTCGGGCACCAGGATATCCGCCAACGCCGCGTTGGCTTTGAGTACATCGCCGGGAGCGTGGGCATAGACCCTCTCCACAAAGCCAGTGGTGCGGGCCTGAATCACCGCGACATCGCGCTCGTTGAATCCCAAGACTCCTGTGACGTCGAGACTGGAATCAAAGATCCCACGGGTGACAGTTGCAAAACGCAGACCGAGATTCTGGGTAAGACTCGGATCGATACTGACAGTCGCACGATCCCCTGCGCCACCGGCGTACTTAGGAATAAGTTGCATGTCCATGAAGGGGGACTTACCCGGCTTATCGAACTTTTGCTGCGGGTACATGGGGTCATACCAATACAGAGCCTTGCGTTCGTCAGGTGAATCGTGGCTCTGCTCCTGGGCAGAACTGGATACCCCATTCATGCGCTGTTGAGCGAACCAGTAACCTCCGGCAATACCGAATGCCAGCGAGATGCCAACCAGCAATGCCCCATTCCATTTAAGGTTCATTGACTGGCCTCCCAATAAGCAAAATACAGACGCGCACTGGTCAGCGCTCGTTGCTCCTCCACGTCGATCTGTTTGAGGCGGGCTTCGATGAGTTCACGTCGGGCGGCAATAACGGCGTTTAAATCACCTTTGCCGACACGGTAGCTGGCCATGCTGAGTTCGACCTTTTCCCTGGCCAGCGGCAACAGGCTTTCCTGGTTGCGACTTACCGCACGATTCAAGCGCTCATAGTCAGCCAGTTCGTTTTCCAGTTGCTGAGTGTGCTCGCGTGACAGAGCATCGCGCTCAGCCTCAAGCTGACTGAGTTCAGCCTGTTTGGCTGCGATTTTGGGATTTTGCCGAGAGTCAGGAAACAGCGGTAGATCCCAGGAAAATTGCACACTTACCATGTCGCCAAACTCACGGCCACGGCGCTGGTAATCCAGTTCCCAGCTCCAGTCCGACTGCTTCTCCGACACGGCTTCACGAACCTTGGCTTGCGCTTCACGGGTCATCGGTGCAAACGCTGCCAACTCGGGATGGTGTTGCAGTTTATGGGCGTAGCTTGATGGATCGACAGGCCATTGAGGCAAGCTGCCCACAGGCTTGTCGTTGGCGGCGGAGCCTATCCAGCGTTTGAGGGCCGCTCGGGCCTGCACGCGCTGGCGAACCAGATCGTCCTGTTGCTCCTCCAGTTGAGCCGCTTCTTGCTTGGGTGTCACCGCATCGGCGGGTTGAGCGCGGCCACCGGCAATCTGGGCCCGGACGGTATCGGTCAGCAGGCGGTTCTCTTTGTAGAAGTCCTGGAACAGCGCATCTTTGCGCTCAACCGAGTAGCTGCTGATCCAGGCCAACGCCGTGGACTGGCGTACCTTCAGGCGCTCGACTCCACGCTCTGCCGCAGCTCGATCAATGGCCGCATCGGCGACCTCAATGCGTGCTTTGCGCTTGTCGCTGTTGGGCATCTCTTGTCTGACCCCGACCATTTGCATGGTCATGAAGTCCCGGTCGATGCTCCATCGATCCGGGCCGCCAATGGGGTAGTTCTGCACACCCACCAATAACTTGGGATCGGGTAATTCACCAGCGGGGATGGCTGCACTGCTGGCAGCCTGAATTTTCGCGTCTTGTGCGGTCAGCGACGGCGCATTGTTTTCGGCCAGCCGCAACGCTTCATCGAGTGTCAATGCGGCAGCGAAGCTCGGCAATGCCAGTACGC
This sequence comes from Pseudomonas fluorescens, assembly GCF_019212185.1. Taxonomy (NCBI): domain Bacteria; kingdom Pseudomonadati; phylum Pseudomonadota; class Gammaproteobacteria; order Pseudomonadales; family Pseudomonadaceae; genus Pseudomonas; species Pseudomonas fluorescens. The sequence goes on along the minus strand of NZ_CP078138.1, from coordinate 6,189,835 downwards.
TTGCCGCCAAACCGGCCACGAGGGGCCAACCTGTGCAATAGCACTTGGGGTTCATGTTCACGATTCCTGTGATGATCCACTGCGCGCTTCATAAGACATGCACGCAGATATGCCATTCCGCTAAAGCGGAATGAGGCTCAGTGTGGTACAGGAATCAAACGCGAGGGGGTCGCCAAACCCAGGACGAGGTCTTTACAGGCAAGGAATCGCTGAAGAATGAAATCACTTCGGGGCTGAATACGGTTACAGGAGGCTTTAAGATCGAGACTTGCAGCATGCCGCCCGACTTGCATTCCTGGCCCGGCTTACAAGGTTTGCCGTGATCGGAAGGGCCTTTCATATCGTTGCAGCAGTCCATCCCCATATCGTCCATCATCGCCATGCCCATCGTCTTCATTGGGCACGGTTCTGTCGGTGCCTGAACGCCCGCCATCCCGCTGAGGGGAAGCGCCAAGCTGATCATGAAGATGATGCAAAACCGCAGATAGCGTTTCATGGTCTGGAGTCTAGTCGCTGCAAATGGCTCTTACAAATGGAAGCGGTCGACCCAATAGGCCTGCCAAAGGCGATAAAACAAATCCTAAGTTAAGCCAACATTACCGACGCGAAATAAAGTTTCTGACACGCAGTTTCTAGATCTGCAAGTGGTTAAAAAACGATCAAGGCATCACTCAAGCCAATCCAGCCGAGACGCATCATTTCGCCTACGCAACTGCTTGGCTAGGTTATCTCAGCTGCCATTGCATAAGGATGATACTCACTGCCAAACCGAGTGTAAGGATTCCGATTCCAAGCAAAACTCCGATAAGCAGAGGACGTTTCCACAAGGCCCTAACCTCCGGTTTTCGCATGCTCAACGAATATTGAGTACAAGCGTGAGAGCAATTACCAAGCCAGTAGGTAGGGTCACCACGAGTGGGCGATGGAATGGCCACTTCAGGACGGTAGATTCATATTGCCTCACGGAGAATTCCCCAAAAGTGGAGTGATCTCCCTCACATATAGTGCTGAGTGCCCGAGATTGGGCAGGTATTGGGGCTATGACCCAGCCATTAGCTGTCCTTTACGGTTTTGCTCGATGGTGCCTAACTGGCCTCCACAAATCTGAAGAAGCCAGCTGCATCAAGCCCAGCATCAAGCTGGGCTTTTGCCGTTTAGTGGCAGTGGTAGTCGTTCGTTTTATGGTTGCGATGGCAACCTTTTGAATCAGTACCGCCGCTGTGCGCGAAGGCAGCAACGGATGTAATCGAAAGTAAAGCGGCGATCAAAAGGGCAGACAGTTTCATCAGGGCTTGCTCCATGCTAATTTTTTTATACTTGTGAGACCTCTCACGCATCGCAGCGTATGGCTAATTGCCTTCATTGGGCAAGCGAGTTCCTTATTCTCCCTGAGGAAGTGCTGATATAGCGGTAAGGCGCTTCTGAAATGGCGGCGAACAACGGCATCAAGGCGAGGCAACGACTATTAGCAGGCGTCAGCAGTTCGCGCGATTTGGAGCGCAATACGTTGGCCGCGATGGCGCTACAGAAGAGCGGAAAAGAGAGTCGTCCCCGAACGGACAGATAGCCCATCTCCGGCTTTACCTACTGCAGATGGTCGATACCCATGGTCAGCATCGCCAGCCACTTGATCAGATCCAGGCTGCTGCTTCGGCTCTTGAGCGAGATATGTTGGTCGTATAAGCCATCATCAAGCCCAACCCAGGGTGACAGCGGTCAGCACGAGATAACGAATGCCCTTGGCCAGGGTAACTATCAGCAGGAAGCTCCAGATAGGCTCGCGCATCACTCCAGCAACGACCGTTAATGGATCGCCAATGATGGGCACCCAGCTCAGCAATAACGACCAGCGCCCATAGCGCAAGTAGAATTGCTCGGCCTTTTCGAGCTTGCTCTCGCTCACCGGAAACCAGCGCTTGTGGTGCAATCGCTCAATGGAGCGACCCAACACCCAATTCAGCGTAGAACCGAGAACGTTGCCGAAGGTGGCGACCGTCAATAACGTCGAAGCGATGTACCGGTCTGAGAGCAACATCGCGACTAGCACGGCTTCAGATTGCATTGGCAATAACGTAGCGGCACCGAATGCCGCCAGAAAAAGACCAACGTAGCTGGTGAGTTCGAACACTCAAACATCGCCTTACGCGGTCAGGCCCATCCAGCCATGGAAGCCCACGTACAGACCAACACCAATGATCAACACGCTGGATAGGTACGGTGCACGACGAGCCACGGTGCCCAGCCACGGCCAGCGATTGGAGGCCTGTTTAGCACCGATGGCTGCCGCAGCACCGACCGTGACTAAGGTAAGGGCCAAGCCGATGCTGAAGCACAGGACGAGCATGCCACCCAGCGCCACTTCTTTAACCTGAAGACACAGCAACAGAACGGTGATGGCAGCCGGACAAGGAATCAAACCGCCCGTCAAACCGAACACGACGATCTGGCCCGTGGTGACCTCGCGGTTGGTGAAGCGCTTACGGATATCGTTGGCATGTGCGCGCTCGTGTGCATCCTGATAGCCGTCAATCGACAACTCCAGACCTTCCAGTTCGGAATGCGCATGCCCGTGATCATGCTCCTGGTAGTCCAGATCATAATCATGGGAGTGGCCTGCATGCCCAAGACTCAGGCGAGCACTGAACTCATGAGGTTCCGGGATATCGACTGTCGATTCTAGGAAGCCTTCACGCTCAGAAAATAAGAACGCTTGGGTGCTGCCGTCTGGACGGGTAGTCATCAGGCGAACATCCGAGGCCGCCCAGGAGTGTCCGGTCAATGTCTTCAGGCGCCAATGCGGTGGTATGCCTTGTTCGAAAATCGACAGTTCGATGCGCCCGTGGCCGGTATCGATTCGGTGGGTTTCATCATGATGTCCATGGTCATGCTCGCCGTGGTGGTGGTCATCACCTTGCTCGAACTTGAACATCTGCTCACCGCGCCAGGTACGCCACAGCATCCAAAGCGCAATTGCGATGATCAGTGCAGAGGACGCGAGCTGGAAGTATGGTTCAGTGGTTTGTGCGTCCAAGCCTTTGCCCAGATACATCCCGCCGATAGCGACTAGCCACACTACGGCAGTGTGCGAAAGCGTAGCGGCCAAGCCCAGTAACACAGCCTGTTTAACCGAGCCACGAATGGCCACGATGAACGCCGCCATCATGGTCTTTGAGTGGCCGGGCTCCAGGCCATGCAAGGCACCGAGCAAAATAGCGCTCGGGAAATACAGCCAGGCGTGGGCCCCGCCTTGTTGCAGCAGTTCAGCGAAATTGGGCATTTCAGACCTAGAGGTACTTGGTGATTTGTTTGAACGCTTCCAGCGGTGCGCGCTCGCCATTACCTAACGCCGAAACGGTGTCCTCAAGGCAGTGATCGATGTGATCCTGGATGAGCGTGCGCTTCGCCTGGCAGACCGCTTTTTCGACAGCGTGCAACTGCTGAGCAATGTCCACGCATTCACGACCCTCTTCGATCATGGTGATGATGCCGCGCAAATGGCCATCAGCCCGCTTGAGGCGCTTGATGATCGCCTCGTGACTTTGGTGGGTGTGCGGATGGCTATGTTGGTGTTCTTGCTCACTCATGGCTTGAGCCTCGGGCCTCAATGAATTACGCCGGCATCCTATCCCCCCAGGGGGGATAGGTCAAACGTATCAAAACACGATAAGACGAGTTGAAACCCGAACGTCATGTTCAGCAGAACACTCACAATGACGGTGGTACTCGCGTTTGTTGTTGCCATGTTTGTGGACAGGGCCGGGCGATCTCTTTGCTTTCACCCTTGGTCAGCAGGCCACGCGGGTAGGCTGATCATAAAGGTCGTATGGCCATCTCTGGAGACACATCCAACGGTGCCGTCATGGGCGTCGACCAGTGATTTGACGATTGCCAGCCCTAACCCCGCATGGTTCGTAGCGCTCTCTCTCCGTGCGGGATCGACTCGGTAAAAACGGTCAAACAGCCGGGGCTGATGCTCTACCGCTATCTCCTCGCCGGGGTTTTCCACTGACAAGCTGATCATGTCGCCAAGGGGCTCGATTTTCACGGAGATCGTACAGTCAGGTGGGGTATACCTGAGCGCATTGGACAGCAAATTCGAGATCGTCCGATCCAGCATCGTCCCGTCACCATTCACCGCGCCGTGCCCGACGACCTGCAGCTTTACCCCTGTGTCGTCTGCGAGAAGCTGGTAATACTCGAACAATTTCTCGACGACCGAACGCAACTCGATTTTCTCTTTGGCAGGTAGAACCAGACCGTTGTCCGACTTTGCTAAGAAAAGCATGCCGTCAATAATGCTGGAGAGTCGGTTCAGATCTTCCAGGTTGGAATAAAGATTCTCTTCATAATCCTCTGGTGCACGTTTCTTTGTGAGGATGACTTCGGTATGTGTGCGCAGATTGCTGATAGGAGTACGTAGCTCGTGCGCGATATCGGCTGAAAAGTTAGACAACCGAGCAAATGACTCTTCAAGGCGAGCCAGCATAGCGTTAAACGAAGTGACAAGGAGCTCAAGCTCGCGGGGCACAGAATCCATCGGAATACGCTCCTTCAGCGATCCGGCTGACATCGAGGCCGCGACTTTCGTCACTTGTGCTACCGGCTTCAGCCCGCTGAGCGCGACCAACCACCCTAAACCTGCGCTAACCAACGCGCTAATCGCCAGCCCGATCACTAACCACCAGCGCAGAGTTTCAACGAAATGCATATGGCTTGTGATGTCTAGACTCAGCCACGCGGTCATTGGCTCAGCTTCATTCGCCAAATGAACTTGGGCTTTCATGCCTCGGTACTTATGGCTTCCAGCTGTCCACTCCCACATCTCTTCCCTCGGGTCACCAGAGGAGGAAGAAGGATGTCCAACTGCATTTGAAGTTGCGAAGAACGTCTTCCCGCCCATCGCGATAATTGAGGCTGAGAGTTCCTGGTGAGCACCAAGGAGTGCTTGTAGCTGCAACACAACTTCTGAAGGGTCTGCGGAGCCAGCTTCGCCATCCATTATTTGCCTAATGGATTCGAGCTTTTCCGTCATCGCTTGACGGTCGAGAGCTTTGAAGTGATGTTGGCTGAATCCGTCAAAAGTAAAGCCTGCAACTACCAGCACGGCGACCACGGCACAGACAAACATCATGCTTAAACGGAGGGTAAGAGATGCGCGCTTCATTCTGTATCCGGAGCATCTAGCATGTATCCCATTCCCCTCGCGGTCTGAATCATCTTGGTGTCGAAATCGTCGTCGATTTTGGCCCGGAGCCGACGAATCGCGACTTCGATCACGTTGGTATCACTGTCGAAATTCATGTCCCAAACCTGCGATGCGATCAGTGATTTCGGCAAGACTTCTCCCCGACGGCGCATCAGCAGCTCTAGCAGCGAATATTCCTTGGCAGTAAGGTCAATACGTCGACCTGACCGCGAAGCCCGTCGCTTCAGAAGATCGACCTCTAGATCACCGATCTTGATTGATGTCTGGTTGGGTACGGCGGCACCACGGCGAAGCAAGCTTCTGACGCGAGCAAGCAACTCGGAAAATGCGAAGGGTTTGACTAAATAATCGTCTGCACCTAATTCCAAACCTTTGACCCGGTCGTCAACTCCGTCCCTGGCCGTCAGAAACAGCACAGGAACAGTGCTCCCGGCTGTGCGGATAGAGCGAATGACCTCCCAGCCATTCAGGCCCGGCATCATTACGTCCAGGATTAGAAGATCGTAGGCCTCATTTTGCGCCTGGTGCAGCGCCTCTGTTCCCGTCACAACCCGGTCGACACTGAAGCCAGCTTCCAGGAGGCCTTGCTGTAGGTACATTCCAATTTTGGGTTCGTCTTCTGCAACCAAGATTTTCATGCAGGGGCTCCGGTTTTGCGGTGTTCTAGTGTGCTACCAATCTGACGACTGTGCGGAAGCTTACGCAAATGTAATTGCCCCAACAGCAAACGGATAGCTCCCAGGCAAGACGGGGTCGGGGGCGGTGGATTGAGGGAGAGCAGCTAGTCGGCAGCTTACAAAAACGTAATCGGCAATCTGAGCTTTTTGCGCTTAACCTACCTTCCATCCAGTGCGGAAGTACGACTCCTGGCCTACGGCCAGTGCATACAGCGCAACCGCACACTAAAACGTGACGAGGTGCATCGAATGTTCAAACGAAAGCTATCGCTTGCTGTGGGATTGATGATTTGTGGGGTTGTGCAGGCAGCTGAGCCACTCACAATCGATGTACATCGGGACGCGAACTGCGGGTGCTGCAAGGAATGGGTCAAGCACCTCGAATCGAATGGATTCAAGGTAGTAGACCATGTGGAAAGTAATATGAGCGCTATCAAGCAGAACCTGGGCGTGCCACAGGGACTCGCTTCATGCCATACGGCTGTGATTGACGGCAAATTCGTAGAGGGTCATGTCCCAGCCGATGAAATCAAGAAGCTGAATGGTCGTTCAGACCTCGCAGGAATTGCAGTGCCAGGCATGCCCGCAGGTTCTCCTGGTATGGACTACGGCCAGAATCATCAACCTTACCAAGTCCTGGGGCTCACCAAGGCAGGTGCGCAAGAAGTGGTCGCTGACTACCCCATCAGCCGATAGTCGTTGCTCAGATCTGAGCGCCCTTGGGGCCGCTCGGATCTAGCTCCTGGATCACCCTTGAGCCATCTCGATTGAGGGGCTCAATGTTCCTAGCCAAGCCACCAAGCAAACGATGACGACAGCACAGGTCGATTCGATCACCACACTTTTTCTCAAAGTAGTTGCTGCTAGAGAAAAATCACCGGCCACCACAGACCGCTCTAGTGAAGGGCTCAGGTAGAAACGATTGAGGGTAGCTAGCCCGATCATTCCCACGAAAAGTATGATCTTCACGAGTAGGAGAGCGCCATAGGTGCTGGTTACGACTTCGATTACTGTCGGCCCGACAATGAAGAGATAATTAGCGACGCCAGTAACTATGATCGTACCAACAATGAATGCGCCCGCTGTTTCGAATCCCTTGAGCGCTCGCGATAGCACTCGTACCAGTTGCTCCGAATTAGCCCCCCTAATACTCAACATCAGACCAAACGCCGCGAGAGCTCCGATCCAGCCGCCAGCGGCAAGTAGGTGCAGAATATCAGCGGCAAAGTGCCAGAATCGCAGGGCGCCTTCATCCATCGCCCCGTGACCTGTCCATGGGAGTGTCGCTAATGCAATGCTCCCAGCCAAGGTAGCAACCCAGAGACTGCCCGTTGGCCATCGCTTGCTCTGGCTTCCAACAAAAATCACCACTGCTAGCGAGATCATGCGCGTCACCCAGCTGTAGCCGATCTCTGTCTCGTACAGCATCATTTCCAGGTGAGTTCGCAGTTCCGCCCAGTCGGATGCGCCGCTCATATTTTTTGTCATGACTGCGAAAGCTGCTAGGGACAAAAGCATACCTATAGCGGCGGTGCCAGGCAGTAGCGACCCAAAATGTAGCACAGTTCCCGATACCCGCTCTTTTCCCCGAAGGCTGTACAGCCCAAAGACAGCGAGACCGAACAGGAGCATCAGATCCAGGTAAAGGGCGAGGCGCAGTACCACATTCAAAGGGTCGCTCATGGTTATTTCACTTTGAAAGTGACGCTGCCGGTAATCGGATGGGTATCGGAGGAAACCGCTCGCCATTCCACTTTGTAGGTGCCAGCTGTGAGAGGAGAGGCCGGGGTCAAGACCATGGTTTTAGGGTCGTTACTGCCGGCCACGCTGGCTTTCACACCCATAGGAGAGTGCGACGACATGCCAGGCATTTCGGTCATGATCAACTTGGCTCCGGAAAACTGGGTAACCAGGTTTTCAGAAAAGTGCAGCTCAATCTTTGCTGGGGCTGGGCCGTTCGCGCCTTCAGCTGGAGTTGAAGAGACTAGCTTCGGGTGAGCCTGGGCAACTGCACTGAGCAGAAGGCTGGATGAAAGAGCGACGGCCACAACACAGGATTTAAATACAGACATGCAAGGCTCCTCACAGCGCGTAGCTGTTGTAATGAGGTTATATAATTATTTGGTGCCGCTAACTGTGGTTTAGAACCACACCCGGACGCCGAGCACCAGACGTGCTTCGTTATTGTCTTCGCCTTCCTCGCTGGCATAGTCAGCGGTCTTTCCATAAGCCCGATTCCAAGTCACGCCTACATAAGGTGCGAACTCAGGACGGATTTCGTATCGGAGCCGCAAACCGACTTCACTCTCAGACAACCCTGAACCGACTCCACGTTTGGGATCGTTTTTGCCATAGAAATTGAATTCTGCCGTTGGTTGCAAAATCAGCTTATTGGTTAGGAGAATGTCGTAGTCCCCTTCCAGCCGCGCGGCGGTCTGGCCGCCTTCACCTAAATAAGCTGTAGCCTGGGCCTCGAAATTGTAGAGCGCCAAGCCCTGGATACCTAAAGCCGCCCACGTTTGAGGGTCGCCTGGTTTGAAGTCTTGACGAACGCCGCCGACTAGATCCCACCAAGGGCTGATGGCGTGTCCCCATAAAGCTTGAACCTCAGCTTCTTCAGTCTTCCCATTGGTGCGCTCGCCTTCGGAGCGCAACCATAGACGATCAACATCTCCCCCTATCCAACCTTGGGCTTCCCAGTTCAGTGCGCTTCCATCGTCAGCATCCTGCCATTCCAATTTCTCAAATATAAAAAATGAGTTGAGGGCTGTGTCATGAACTTGGTGACCACCAGGGGACTTATAGACTCCAGCTCTGTCAGCATCGGTTAGCGGTGGTATCGGAGTCCGGCTTTGAGTTTGTGGTTGCTTGGCGGGCTGCATACCCTCCATTTTGCTGTGATCCATGCCCTGCATCTGGCTGTGATCCATACCCTGCATCTGGCTATGATCCATGCCTTGCATTTTGCCGTGATCCATACCCTGCATCTGGCTGTGATCCATACCTTCCATCTTGCCGTGATCCATGCCCGGCATTTGGCTGTGATCCATGGTCTGCATCTGCCCGTCTTCGGTACCCTGGCTTGTTTCAGCGGCTGCTGGCAAGACAAAACCAGTGGCTAGAGCGACGGTAAATACAGCTGAGTGCATGCGAGTCCCGCAAAAATAATTGCTCATAGTCGACTCCTTATTCCTCTACACGCACTTCGCGGAACATCCCCATTTCCATGTGATACAGGAGATGGCAGTGGTAGGCCCAGCGGCCCAGCGCATCGGCTGTCACTCGGTAGCTGCGCTTCGACCCTGGCGGCATATCAATAGTGTGTTTGCGGACAAGGAATTGTCCGTTTTCATCTTCAAGGTCGCTCCACATGCCATGCAAGTGGATGGGATGAGTCATCATGGTGTCGTTGACGAGAACGATCCGGACTCGCTCGCCGTATTTCAGTTTTAAAGGCTCGGCGTCCGAAAACTTCACACCGTTGAAAGACCAGGAAAATTTCTCCATATGCCCGGTCAAGTGCAGTTCGATAGTTCGACTTGGCTCACGGCCATCTGGATCCTCAAACGTGCTCTTTAAGTCGGAATACGTCAGCACCTTTCGACCATTCTCGCGAAGGCCCATGCCAGGATCATCAAGCTTTGGCGACGTCGACATTGCCTGCATGTCGACGAGAGGATTGTTGGATTCTGTGGCTGGGTGCGACTGCATTTCTCCCATACCACTCATGCCGCCCATAGACATTTTGCTGTGATCCATTCCTTCCATGTTGTCCATGCCGGACATGTCTTGCGTAGCGCCATGATTCATACCTTTCATGGCACTGCCGTCCATTCCTGACATACCCTGCATTGAGCTGTCTCCCATGCCGGCCATCTTGCTGTGATCCATTCCAGCCATGTCGCCCATACCATCCATCGCCCCATGATCCATACCGGCCATACCCATGTCGGCCATGGTGACGAGTGGACGAGGGTCAAGTTCAGGTACTGGGGCAGCCAGACCAGGCCGGACGGCCAAGGTGCCTCTTGCGTACCCCGACCGATCCATCGACTGCGCAAACAGTGTGTAGGCGTCCTGAGTTGGTTCGACGATCACATCGAAAGTCTCGGCAGTGGCGATCCTGAACTCGTCCACGCTTACGGGCTTAACATACTGGCCATCGGCAGCCACAACAGTCATCTTCAAACCCGGAATACGGACATCAAAGTAGCTCATGGCTGAACCATTGATGAACCTCAACCTAAGCTTTTCGCCAGGTTTGAAGGTGCCCGTCCAGTTGGAGTTCGGCGCGTGGCCGTTCATCAAGTAGGTGTATGTCGCGCCACTGACGTCTGCAATGTCAGTGGGATTCATCTTCATTTCGGCCCACATCTTGCGGTCAGCAACGGTGGCTGACCAACCTTTTTCAGCTACGTCATGGATGAAATCACTGACTGTGCGTTTGTGGGTGTTGTAGTAGTCAGACTGCTTCTTCAATGTTTTCATCAGCGAAGCCGGATCTTCATCCGTCCAGTCAGTAAGCATCACCACGTAGTCACGGTCATACTCAAATGGCTCGGCCTCTTTCGCGTCGATTACCAATGGGCCGTATACACCTACCTGTTCTTGGAAGCCGGAGTGACTGTGATACCAGTACGTTCCGTTCTGCTTGACCTTGAATTGATAGACATACGTGCCGTTAGGCTCGATCCCATGGAAGCTAAGGCCCGGCACGCCGTCCATATTCGCGGGGAGGATAATCCCGTGCCAGTGGATTGATGTCATATCCTTGAGGCGGTTCTTGACCCGCAAGGTCACGGTATCGCCCTCACGCCAGCGCAGTTGAGGCCCCGGAATCCCACCATTGATTGTCATAGCAGTCCGGGCATTCCCAGTGATATTTACCGGGGTTTCTCCAATAAATAGGTCAAACTCTCTGCCTGACAGGACATTGGTTTCGCCCAAGCGAGGTGCCGCCCATATAGGCGTCTGCCAAAGCCCTAAGCCACCGAGAATCCCGCCTGCGGTGAGACCTTTCACAAAGGTGCGCCGAGAAGTTTTGGAATGCATACCGATTCATGTCCCGTCAGTCGGATGTCAGGTGCACGCACGTTGGCGTGTTCCCGAGGGTTCACGCTTTGGATAGCTAGTGCGCTTGATACATTGGAAGATGCCATAAGCCAGCAAACGGGGTGATTACATTTCCGTAAGCTGGGCGGTTCAGCATTGATGCTTCTGCTTTTCAGCCGTGGGCTTTTCCTGTGCAATATCCTCTTGCACTTGCGCTTGTGGGACGGGTTTGGTGGTGGCCATTGCCGTCTCGCGAGCTCGTTCCATGCGCTCAACCGCACGGTCGCCGCCACCTTCGGCAAAGGCCAGGGACGATATAGCCAAACTGAGTGTAAGAATCACAACGTTGGTTGCTTTCATAGTGCATCTCCTTCAAGGAATTGACTCTCGATGAAACCAGAGAGTTTGAGCGTCAGCTCGATGAGGATGATGAGGGGACGCACCTGTCAGCACGCTTAGCCGGTGATTACACTTTTGACAGCACACGGAGAAACTCAACATCTGAAAGATCGACGTGCGTCATAAAATTTGACTGCACCACAGAACCGACAGCCGGCTGCATAAATTGATGTAGATCAACCTTGGCACTTCGATGTGCTGTATGTTGATAAATCAAAACCCGCTAATCAGTACCGGAGATTCTCCATGTTCTGGTTTCGCCATCGTCAACCATCGTTCATACGCCTGGCCATCGTGCTGTGGGTGTTAGCGTTTGGTCTGGCAGCGACCCAGGGATGTCTGGCACAGCCCAGCCACAATCCGGCTACAACGCATGTCTCGTTGAACACCGCGCAAGATCACGATAGCCACGACGCCCATGCCCTCGGCTGCCTTCAGCACTGCGCCGATGCGGCGATAGCTGTAAGTCCTTCGCTCCATCTTCAAATATTTGATCTGTTCAGTTGGACGTTTCTGCTCCTTATCCCAGCGCTGCTGATTTTGTATCCCGCCAATCTCTCCGCTTTTGCCTTTCTTGCATTACGGCGCCCTGTACCGGCCAGACCTCCTGCACGCCTGATTTTCGTCCGTTTCAACGATTAATCCGACCTTCTGCGCGCCGATCTTCGGCGCATTGTCTGACTGCGCCAATCTGGTGCGGCTCGGTATTACCTGAGTTGTCCTCACCCTTTGGAGATTGCCATGCATGCCTCACTGAAATTTATCCTCGCCACCCTGCTCGTGAGCAGCCCACTCATGGCCTCGGCAGTCGATGAGCATCACCCGGAGCAGACGCCGACCGCGCCCGCCCAGACAAGCGAAGCAGCTACGCCGATGCAAAACACTGTCATGACCGAGCAAATGCAAAAAATGCAGGCTGCACACGACAAGGCAGCCGCCGCCAAGACCCCTGCCGAGCGACACGCCGCCATGCAGGAGAGCATGAAGACGATGAAGGACAGCATGGCCATGATGCATAAGAACTGTCATGGCATGGGCATGGACGGCAACAAAGACGGCATGGAGATGGGAATGATGAACATGATGATGAAAATGATGGATCAGCAATCGAGCATGATGAACATGCCGATGAGCAAGTGACGCGCACAAGCCTGTAGGCAATGCAGCGACGGTTTTACCTTAGCCAATTATGCCAAGGGTAAAACTGCCGCCCGTTACACCTATACGACGTATCACTAAACAGCACTCCCTCAGGAGTAAAGAACCATGATGAATTCACCACATTCAACTAACAACTCTCCAACATTTTGGAGGAGTAAACCCGGCATAGCGCTGGGCATGCTGCTGGTGATCGCGCTGTTCTATCTGGCTAGAGAACACTACGGCCATATGTTGGGCTTACTGCCTTACATGATTTTGCTGTTGTGCCCGCTGATGCATTTTTTCGGGCACCACCACGGTGGTCACAGTCATCACGGCGACACCTCAGTCTCAACCAAAGATGCGAACAGGAGTTAGCTCATGCACACCCCTGAGGTTCGTCAAGAGCACGGCCCAATACAGAACTCTGAACCCCAACCCACCGGCTCCCATGACCCGGTATGTGGCATGACCGTCAGTAACGACAGCCAGTTCAGCACGGAATATGAGGGGCAAAACTACCGGTTCTGCAGCCAGAAATGCCAAACGACCTTCAGGGCATCGCCCGAGCGTTATCGAATATCCCAACTGAAAATCGAACAAGTCCATCAGACAACAGCAGAACCGGTAACGGGTGCCGCTGAATACACATGTCCCATGCATCCGGAAATTCGCCAGCTCGGCCCCGGCGTCTGTCCTAAGTGCGGCATGACCTTAGAGCCGGTGATTCCCGAATTGGAGGAAGAAGAGAACTTAGAACTCAAGGACTTCACCCGGCGTTTCTGGTGGACATTGCCACTGACAGTGATCGTAACCGTGCTGGCTATGGGCGGCCATGCCTTGGTGCTGTTCCATGGCACCACGCAAAATTGGGTGGAGCTGGGATTGGCTACACCCGTCGTGCTGTGGGCTGGCTGGCCGTTTTATGTGCGTGGTGTGCGTTCGGTGATTCAGCGAAGTCCGAACATGTGGACGCTAATCGGCCTCGGCACGGCGGCGGCCTTCCTTTACAGCGTCGTGGCCACCCTGACCCCCGATGTATTCCCCAGCAACTTCATGATGGAGGGCCGCATCGGTGTGTACTTCGAAGCGGCGGCTGTGATCATTTCACTGACCCTTCTCGGCCAGATGCTTGAACTCAAGGCTCGCTCGCAAACCTCGGCTGCCATCAAGTCGCTGCTTGGACTTGCACCCAAAACTGCCCGACGGATCAATGCCGATGGCACGGAAGAAGACATCCCACTGACACACGTACACAGCGGCGACACGTTACGTGTGCGACCGGGCGAAAAAGTGCCTGTCGACGGTCAGGTGCTGCAAGGCGAAAGCGCTGTAGATGAGTCGATGCTCACCGGCGAACCAATACCGATAATGAAGAGGGCCGGCGACGCGCTGATCGGAGCCACCCTCAACATTCACGGCAGTCTGGTGATGCAAGCGCAGAAGATAGGGTCAGCGACCCTGCTCGCACAGATTGTGCAGATGGTTGTGCAGGCACAACGCTCAAAAGCGCCGATGCAACGGCTGGCAGACGTGATTGCCAGTTACTTCGTGACCGTTGTGATTGCTATCGCCGCGCTGACTCTACTCGGCTGGGGGCTGTGGGGGCCCGAGCCAAGTTGGGTGTTCGGACTGATCAACGCTGTCGCGGTCATGATCATCGCCTGTCCCTGTGCCCTTGGCCTAGCAACACCGATGTCAGTCATGGTTGCCACCGGCAAGGCTGCTGGCAGTGGAGTATTGTTTCGCGATGCCGCCGCCATCGAAAACCTGCGCAAGATAGACATCTTGATAGTCGACAAAACTGGCACGCTCACTGAAGGTCGGCCAGCGTTCCATAGCGTCGAGGCCGTACATGGATTTACTCAGGATGAAGTGTTGCGCCTGGCCGCAAGTCTCGATCAGGGCAGTGAGCATCCATTGGCCCACGCCATCGTCGAGCAGGCTCGTGCCGCAGGGCTAAAACTGGTGACACCTGAAACCTTCGAGTCAGCCTCAGGTATCGGTGTAAGCGGTCAGGTGGAGGGTCGCCGCCTTATGCTAGGCAATACCGCGTTGATGCAGGAGGCGGGCGTTTCCACAGAGAGTTTGCAAGAACATGCCGAGAAGCTACGCGGCGACGGTACGAGCATCATGTACCTGGCAGTCGATGGCGCCCTGGCGGGTTTGCTGGCTGTTGCCGACCCCATCAAACCCACCACGAAGCTGGCCGTCGAGCGTCTGCAGGCGGATGGAGTCAAGGTCATCATGGCCACTGGCGACGGCCTTACGACTGCTCGCTCGGTAGCTCGCCAGTTGGGCATCAAGGAGGTGCACGGCGAGGTCAAACCGCAAGATAAAGAGCGTCTGGTGGCATCTCTGCAACAAGCCGGACACCGGGTGGCGATGGCCGGCGACGGCATTAATGATGCCCCCGCACTGGCTCGCGCTGATGTAGGTATCGCCATGGGCACTGGCACTGACGTGGCGATGAACAGCGCTCAGGTCACTCTGGTCAAGGGCGATCTGCTCGGTATCCTGCGTGCTCGCAGCCTGTCAGTAGCAACGGTGAGAAATATGCACCAGAACCTGACCTTCGCCTTCCTTTACAACGCCATGGGCATCCCACTGGCTGCCGGCTTGTTCTATCCACTTACCGGTCACCTTCTGTCACCGCTCATTGCCGCCCTGGCCATGAGCGTGAGCTCGGCGTCGGTGGTATTCAACGCCTTGCGTCTGCGCCAGGCTTCCATTGATTGAGTGAAACGACCGCTTGACCTTGCCATGGCAGCAAGGTTGAGGATAAGCCAACGCCGCAGAAAAGCCTCATGCGTCAGTCGTTCCATGATCAACTTTGTTGTGAGGAGTCACCAATGAAAACTGTTGAACTGCAAGTCCAAGGCATGAGCTGTGGTTCATGTGTGAAACATGTCACCGAAGCGCTGCGCCCAGTTGAAGGCGTGAGTGACGTAGCGGTGGATTTACAAGCCGGACGGGTGAAGGTCAGCGGCGACTCGGACAGCCATGCGCTGCTTGCAGCCCTGGAGAACGCGGGCTATCCAGCACAGCTTGCGACAGTGGAAAGCGTAGCGAGTAAGAAAACCTCGGGCTGTGGCGGGAACGGCGGCGGTTGCTGCTGCCGGTAAGCATTATTTATAAACAGGAGAACTCCCATGAATGTCAGCCTGCGAATTGCTGCGTTCACGACACTACTCATGACCGGAGCGGCACAAGGCGCTGAAGTCATCGACGTTTACCGCGATCCTAAGTGCGGCTGCTGCAAGGCAAACAATCTCAGCTCTATCGCTACCATCATGACGCTTTAGTCAAATACTTGAAGCGTCGTCATCAAAGGTCATCCTGCTCTTCCCAAATGTCGACTTCGCCCATCGCTCCTAGGTAAATTTTGCGACAAGGAAGCTTGGTGATGAGCCCGTTTTCGAAAAGCACCCTGGGAATATCCGCAAACAAGCTCGACACTTCCCATTTCTCTGTGAGCGGCTTCATTGCCTCTGCTATGAATGAATCGAGGTCGAAGTCCTGCGTTGCAACAAAGGGCCCAGCGCGGTCGTAATTCTCAAAAATGCCCGAGGCAATACAGATGACTTCGCCTGCCTTGACGATCATGACACCACCTCGAAGCCATTGAGCATACTGAAAATTGCCCAGCAGCGGGTAGGTGCCATCGTGCCAGGTCGAACGCCTGATGCAGGCACAGTCACGCTGTACGCACGTCACGCTAGCAACTTAGTTGATGGGCTCATTACACTGCTGCCAAAGGTGAAGCTTTCGCAAGCCTTACGAGGCTCTTGTCTTGAAATCGAACTGGGGATTTGACGTCCGCGCAGGCTCCTCGAACACCAGTCAGCAACAATCTTATTAAAACTTGCCCAGCGAAATGCGTTCCTTTGAGATGTTCTATGAACTCTGATTTAACTGAAGAAGAAATGCGTCGTGCGTTATTCGGTACGCCTCAGCCCGAGGAGCAGATGTCTGCTCCTGTAGCAGAGGAGCCAGTGGAAGAAGTCGTGCTCGCGAAATCGGTGGTCGCTCCAGCAGCCAAGAAGAAAACGGCAAAAGCATTCACGCCCAGGCTGAGGGTCACGTTACGCGTTGGAAACGAGTTTGAAGGGAAAATGATCGAGTTGATTCACGAGGCTGATACATTGAGCTCGTTGCTTGCTGAACAGGAGGCTGTGAAGGCTGCGAGGAAGAAGTACAAATATGTTGAGGTTGTATCGGTCAAATCGATGTAGAGGCCCTAGCTGACCGACTTAGGCGAATGGTAGCGCCCATAACATCTTCATACTTCGACCATGTCCAAGGCTGATCCACAAAGGGTAATGTTCAACTTTCGAATCAGGGAAGACTTACATGGCTTTGAAAATCCGTACGGCATTGGTGGCTGATGCTGTAGCCATCCAGCGCATTTACGCTCCCATCGTTTCAACAACGGCCATCTCGTTCGAAGAGATTCCGCCAAGCGCTGAGGAAATAGCTCAGCGAATAGCGACAACGCTTCTGACATATCCCTACTTGGTGGCCGAAGAGGGAGGAGAGATCAAGGGCTATGCTTACGCAAGCCAACATCGCGCTCGTCCGGCCTATCGGTGGGCTGTGGACGTGACGGTTTACATAGCCGAGTCGGCTCGCCGTCAGGGGGTTGGCCGTGAGCTCTATGAGACGTTGCTTCCGATTCTTGAAAAGCAGAGGTTTCGCGCAGCTTATGCCGGAATTGCGCAGCCCAATGAAGGGAGTGTGGGTCTGCACGAGTCGCTGGGATTCGTCCATATCGGTACATATCCGGAGGTAGGCTTCAAGCTTGGGAAATGGCACGACGTCGGCTACTGGCGACTCGGGTTGTGCCCGGCAACTCCTCCACTGGAGCCTATTCTCTTTCCTGAGCTTGAAGTCGCATCACAGTAGGCACACTCGATTTGCGTCGCGAGCCATCAGGATTCGCTAGTGAGATAGCTTTGGACTTGGTTGACTACATCTCGAGCGGTGCGGGTTACTCCGATCAATGTTGCAGAGGCAAGCCCCGTCCAATCGCCGTAGCCCACCAGCCACAGATTAGGTGAAGCAACACTCCGGTTTTCATTCACGGCGACTTTGCCGTCATCGCCAACGATACCCAGGTTGCTCAGGTGGTCGAGCGCTGGAGAAAATCCAGTACACCAGATGACGGCATCGATCTTCGTCTCGGCCCCCGATGGCCACACAACACCTGTTGAGGTGAAATGCGTAAATGGCCGCACCGTGTTCAGCACGCCGCGTTCGCGAGCTTCCTTTACCGGTGGCACCATTACAATGTCTCCCAGCCCTCCAACGGGCTGTTGAGGCTCAATCCCATCTTGTTGCGCCTTCAATCTAGCAGTGGCCCGCTCGAACAGGACGCGGCCATCGACCTCATCTGGAAGATATTTTGGCGATTGCTGAGTCACCCAGGTTGCGTGAGCCACCTTTGAAACTTCGGCGTAAATCTGGGCACCCGAGTTACCACCGCCAACGACCAGCACTGCCTTCCCTTCGAACTCTCTCGGCCCAACGTAATGGGCGGAATGGATTTGCTGCCCCTCGAAAAGCTCCTGCCCTGGATAGGTTGGAATAACCGGACTGCTCCACGTGCCTGTTGCACTGATGACCGTATTGGCATCCCAGTAAGTATCCCCGGAAAAAACGCGCAACCCGCCTTCGATGTTCTCGACATGGGTCACCCGCGTGGAACGGATGATGGGGAAGTCATATCGGCGCTCGTACTGAGTTAGATAGTCGACAACATCGTCCCGCCCAGGAGTCCCCTCGGATACTGCTGGCATGGGCCAGCCGGCAATTGAGCTCCAAGCAGACGGCGAGAATAGTCTCAGAGAATCCCACCCATGCCGCCAGGCCCCTCCCGGTGCCGACTCGGCGTCGAGTAATACGTAGGAAAGGCCTGTACGCCTCAAAAAATAGGCTACGGTGAGCGCGGATTGGCCACCTCCAATGACCACTACATCAAATTTCGAGTTTTGATTCACCAGCATCTCTCCAGGCCTATCTGCTTTACATCGGTTTAAACCCTACGGCCATTCTCATCAATGACGACTTGTCCGTCTTCTTTGACGAAGCTGCCGCGCTGCTCCTGCGGCAGAAGGTCGAGGACTGCCTCTGACGGACGACACAAGCGTGTACCCAAAGGCGTCACAACGATGGGGCGATTGATCAGGATGGGATGAGCCATCATGGCATCGATGAGCTGGTCATCAGTAAGTGACGTATCGCCCAGTCCCAGCTCCTCGTAAGGAGTGCCTTTGATACGAAGGAGGGCCCGCACCTCGATACCCATATCCTTGATCAACCTGACAAGCGTGGTGCGGTCAGGTGGTGTCTTTAGGTACTCGATAACAGTCGGCTCTTCTCCGCTGTTGCGGATCAGTTCCAAAGTATTGCGAGAGGTTCCACATTGCGGGTTGTGATAGATCGTTATCTGACTCATACCGTTTCCTCGCGGTGACGTTAAATGGAGCGCTGGTTGACGCGGTTGGACAGCTCTTCAGCTGACTCTTTACGCTCGGAGTAGCGATCAACCAAGTAGTCCTGGCGACCCCGCAACAGCAGCGTGAACTTCATCAGCTCTTCCATCACGTCCACCAGTCGGTCGTAGTACGAGGACGGTTTCATACGGCCTGTCTCGTCGAACTCGGTAAACGCCTTGGCCACCGAAGATTGATTTGGGATGGTGAACATGCGCATCCACCGCCCCAATACCCGTAGTTGGTTGACCACGTTGAAAGATTGCGAGCCACCACAGACCTGCATTACTGCAAGGGTCTTTCCTTGCGTAGGTCGAACAGCACCAATCGCAAGCGGAACCCAGTCGATCTGGGCCTTGAATACTGCGCTCATAGAGCCGTGCCGCTCAGGCGAACACCACACCTGTCCTTCAGACCATTGCATGAGTTCGCGCAATTCCGCGACTTTGGGATGTGTATCCGGAGCATCGTCCGGCAGCGGCAAACCCGAGGGATCGAAGATTTTGGTTTCGGCGCCAAACTCCTCCAACAAGCGGGCTGCTTCCTGAGTCACCAACCGGCTGAAAGAGCGCTCTCGCGTCGATCCATACAGAAGCAAGATTCGAGGCTTATGGAGTGACGGTGTACGCGGCTCCAGTTGCTCCAGCGACGGAATTTCGATCAGGTCGGCGTGTACGTTCGGCAATGTGTCTTGCATAAAAACTCCTACGGCGACGCCAGGTTGGGCACCGCCTCGGTTGATCTTTAAAGCGAACCGATGCGATTCAGTTCAGCTTTCAACTGTTCAGCGCTGATGGTCTTCAGTGGCAGCGCAAGAAATGCGCTCACGCGCTCGTGAATTTTGGCGAGTGTGGTTTCAAACGCTGCGGTGATCTCGGCTTCCGACCCGCTAGCGTCAGATGGGTCGGCCAGCCCCCAATGCGCCTTCAAAGCTGGCCCAAAGAAGATTGGGCATGCCTCACCCGCTGCCCGGTCACAGACAGTGATCACGATGTCTGGAGGCGAACCTTCAAAAGCATCCGAAGCCTTGCTGCTCAAGCCCGCCGTGGAAATACCCGCCTCCTCCAGTGTTTGCAATGCCCGTTGATTCACCCGTCCACTGGGAAAACTTCCTGAGCTGACGGCTTCTACACCCTCGGGCGCCAAGTGGTTGAAAAGCGCCTCGGACAGGATGCTGCGGCAGCTGTTGTGGGTGCACATGAACAAGACTTTCATCAGACGATTCCTTGATTCAAAAACTGAGGCGCAGTGCCAGGGCGGACAATGTGGCGACGAGGATGGGCACGGTCAGCACGATCCCGGTCTTGAAGTAGTAACCCCAGCTGATCGTTATATTTTTCCGGGCGAGCACGTGCAGCCACAACAGAGTTGCCAAGCTCCCAATTGGGGTGATCTTCGGGCCCAGGTCGCAGCCGATGATGTTGGCGTAAACCATCGCTTGCTGGACAACACCATCGACTTCGGCGGCATGAATGGATAAGGCGCCTACCAGAACGGTGGGCATGTTGTTCATGATCGAAGACAGCAACGCTGTCAGCAGCCCTGTACCAAGGGACGCGCCCCAAACGCCATAACCGGCGAACACGTTCAGGATCTGCGCGATGTGGTCGGTCAGGCCGGCGTTCTTCAGGCCATAAACAACCAGGTACATACCCAAAGAAAAAATCACCACCTGCCATGGCGCCTCTTTGAGCACCTTGCTTGTGTTGATGGCGTGACCACGAGCCGCGATGACGTAAAGAATGAATGCACAGACCGCTGCAATGGCGCTGATTGGCACCCCCAATGGCTCAATGACAAAGAAGCCGATCAGCAGTAGTGCCAGCACCCACCAACCGGCTACAAAAGTGGCCCGGTCGTGGATTGCCTCGTCCGGATTGTCCAGTTGGTTGAGGTCATAGGTCTTTGGTAAATCTTTGCGGAAAAACCACATCAGCATGGCTAACGTCGCCGCCACGCTGACGATGTTTACCGGCACCATGATCGAAGCATATTCGTTGAAGCCGATATCGAAGTAGTCGGCAGAAACGATGTTGACCAGGTTGGAAACCACCAGCGGTAAGCTCGCCGTATCGGCGATAAAACCGGCTGCCATAACGAATGCCAACGTAGCAGCAGGAGAAAAACGCAGCGCCAGCAACATCGCGATCACAATGGGTGTGAGGATCAATGCTGCTCCGTCATTGGCGAACAGGGCCGACACCGCTGCGCCCAGCAGGACGATAAATGCGAACAGCTTGCGGGTGCTCCCGCCTCCCCATCGGGCGACATGCAGCGCAGCCCATTTGAAAAAGCCTGCCTCATCAAGCAACAGACTAATAATAATGACCGCGATGAACGTTCCGGTAGCGTTCCAGACTATGCGCCAAACCTCTGGTATGTCGGCAAGGGTAACGACACCTGCCAGCAACGCCACGATGGCACCGAACATCGCACTCCAGCCCACCCCCAGCCCCTTGGGCTGCCAGATGACAAAGACGATGGTGGCGATAAAGATCAATACGGCAATCAGCATTTCATTAATCCGGTTGGGCGTGAATCAGCTACACACGGCTTGGTTGATCGGGCGGTCGTTCATGCCGCAGAGGCGCTTAGCCTCGGTTTCCAGCCATTGCTGATTGGCGTCTACCACTTCCTTCAAAACTGCAGTCACCCACGCGGGCAAATCAGGATTCAGTCGGTAGTACACCCATTGGCCTTGGCGACGATCCAACAGCAAACCGGCAGAGCGCAGCAGCGCCAAATGACGAGAAATCTTCGGCTGACTCAGGTCGAGTGCTGCCGTTAGCTCGCAGACACACAGCTCACCTTCACTCACGACAAGCAGCGAAATTTTTGCTCGGGTGTCATCCGCCAGGCACTTGAATAAGGTGGTGGGGGTCATGGGTTCTGTCATAGATCCTCCAGGTGTTTGGTCTTGACCAAAACGAAGAGCTTGATGCGCTCGTGGATGTCGTGGAACGTGTGGCGAAATGCGCCAGGATCATCGCTGGTTACTGGGTCAGGAAAATCCCAGGCAATGACTTCAGCTGCGCTGGGCATTGGTAGGCACTCGCTTGCGGATTTATCACAAAGAGTGATTACGTAATCGAATCGATCAGCTTGAAACTCGCTGATGGACTTGCTGCACAGGCCCGTTGCATCTACCCCAACTGCCTCCAATGCCTGAATCGTGCGCGGATCAACCTCAGACGGTTCGGATCCGGCGCTGAAGGCCTCGAAGCGCGGGTCGGTGTGCCGCAGCAAAGCCTCTGCAAGCAGGGAGCGGGCTGAGTTGGCAACGCACACGAAAAGCACTTTGATAGCAGGGCTCATGGTTGAACTCGATGCATATGGAAAATCGAATATACGCTTTGGCAGATATTCG